>JAYRUZ010000149.1:0-4965 GCA_041918795.1 Azonexus sp.
GTGAGCCAGAGTTGTTTCATTTTTTCAGCTTGGCCAGCACGTGCTGGCGCATGTCCGTGAAGTCGAGGGCGCCGGCCAGCGGAGTGGTGACGGCGGCGAAGTTGAAGCCCATGGGCGAGGTACGGGTGATGAAGTAGGCGTGGCGCGGGTCGAGCCAGGTCATCTCGTCGCGGCTCTTGCTGTTGTAATCGGCCACCCACATCTTGGTGGAAGCCTCCGTCAGCCAGGGATATTTCTCGGCCTTTTCCTTGAGCCAGATGGCCATGCAGCCTGGATCGTCGAACTTGAAGGTGACGTTGTCCGGCCCACCGCGCATCTGACCGGCAAAGCGGCGGTCGGAAATGACCATGCTGCAGACAACGCAGGTGTCGCGATCCCACTTGATCTCGGCCATGCCCTGCGGCCAGTTGTTTTTCTGGCAGCCGGAAAGCGCGGCAGCGAGCGGCGTCAGCAGCAGGCCGCCGAGACCGGTACGGATCAGGAAGTCGCGGCGCCGGGGTTGCCAGCCATGTCTGCACATGCTCAGCGCTCGCTCAGCGAGAGGTCGGCGACCAGCGCCGTATAGCGCGAAACGATGCCGAGGAAGCGCAGGCGATCCGGCCCGGCGACCTCGCCTTGCCAATGCAGCTGCGCCTCGTCGGTGGCGGCGATGTTCCAGCCGTCGAGCGCCTTGGCGAAGGCCGGTTCGAAGCGCTTCAGCTGGATGCGGCAGGCCAGCACGTCGGTCAGCGTCACGTCGTCGGCGACCTTGTCGTCGAGTACGACCTTGCCCATGTCCATCTCGATGACGCGATTGACCAGCGACGAGACTTCGTCGAGGCGGTGGCTGGAGATGATCATCGTGGCATCTTCGAGACGCTCGGCCAGCAGGTCGAAGAAGATCTTGCGCGCTTCGGGATCGAGGTTGGCCGCCGGTTCGTCCATGACCAGCACCTTGGCGTCGCGGCCGAGGGCGATGGCGATCAGCAGCTTCTGCTTCATGCCGCCGGAGAGGCGCACGAACTGGCGGGTCAGGATGGCATCGATATCGAGGCCGAGGCGCTTGGCGATGGCGTGGATGCGCTGCGGGTCGGTGCCGCACAGCGAGGCCGAAAAATCGATCAGCTGGCCGACCGGCATCTTGAGCGGTGGCGGCAACTGCGGCACGAAACCGATCTGGCCGAGCACCGCCGTGCGGTTGGCGCGCGGGTCGAGGCCGCCGATGGCGACTGAGCCATCGTAGGTGTATTCGCCGAGCAGGCAACGGATCAGGGTAGTCTTGCCGGCCCCGTTGGAGCCGATCAGCGCGACGCGTTCGCCGAGGGCGATGTCGAGGCTGATGCCGTCGAGGACGCAGGCTTTGCGAAAGGTCTTGGCGACGTTCTTGAACTGGATCATGCGGGCGATTATAGGGGGCTGCCTGCGGTGCGCATTGAACATCGATCAAAAAACTTAACTTGCCCGTCAGCGACAAACGCTGACGGGCGTGCCATTTCAGGTATTCAAGGGGAGCCTAGGTCCAATCGTTGTCGGAGCCGCCATCGTCCCACGACGAAGTATCGGAAATACCGAAGTCGTTGCCGCCAAAATCGTTGACCGGCGTCGAGGGGAGATCGGGAATATCCTGATCGCCGGTGAAATGTTGCTCGCTACTGGCGTTGCCGGTGTGTCCGTCCATCAGCCGATGCATCAGTGCTTCGCCGGCGACGACCCCGGCGCCGACCGCTGCGCCGGTGGCCAGACCGCCGAGGACGCGTGAGCCCAGGCCTTGCCCAGCCGGGGCGCCCGCTTCCGGCATGCTCATGCCGCCGCCCTGGCTGGGGCCTTGCGGATAGGCCGGGCGATACGCGCCATAGGCAGCGGAGGCTGGCGCTCCCTGGCCGGCGTTGCGCTGGCTCATGAAACGAATGGCCCAGGCGATGAAGGCGATCAGGCCGACAGCGAGCAGCAACAGGCGCCAAGGAAAACTGGCTGGCGCGGATTCGGTATTGGCGGTCGCCGCTTGGCCAGGGGAGGGCAGGCCGCCGAGCGAAGTGGTCGGCGTGTGGCCGAGGCTGGCGCGCAGGCTGCTGACCGATTGCGCGGAGGCGAAAGGCAGGCCCGGCGCGAGTTTCTCGGCTGTCGCCAGTTCGTTGGCGGCAAGCTCTTTCTTGCCTTGGCGGGCGAGCAGTTCGGCTTCGACGTAATGGGCCTTGCCGCTGCTCGGGTGGGCTTGCAGCACTTCATGCATCATGCGTTGGGCGTCGTCCATTCGGCCGGCCTCGGCAGCTTGGTAAACCTCGTGCAGCGAGGGTTCGGCAGCCTGGGCGGGCAAGGCGGTGGCGAGGGTGGCGCCGGCCAGCAGCGCGAGTAGCGTTTTTTTCATCAGAGAGCTCCATATCCTGAAATGGCGCACCCTGCGGGGTGCTCGTGCCGCCAAGATAGGGACCGTTTTTGAACCGCTCAAGCAGCTTTGTGCAATTCTTGGTAACAAAGCTTTTCCGAGGGGGCTGGCGGAGTGCTGCGGTGCACCGTGCTTTTGAGCCAAAAACCATGGTCTGGCGTTTGCCGCGTGCGTGAGGCGGTGGCCCGTCAGATGCCGTGGTCGAGTTCGAGCGGCTGCGGTTGGCCGAAATAATAGCCCTGGAAGCGGGTGCAACCCATTTCCAGCAGGCGTCGATATTGGGCCTCGTTCTCCACTCCCTCGGCCACGACTTCGTAGCCGAATTGCTGGCCGATGGAAATCATGGTGCGGACCAGAATGGCGTTGCTCGGGTCGTTTTCGATTTCGCTGATGAAGGAGCGATCGATCTTCAGTTCGTTGATCGGCAGGCGCTTCAGATAGGCGAGCGAGGAGTAGCCCGTGCCGAAATCGTCGATCGATAGCTGGAAGCCCATTTTTCGGAGTTGCGAAAGTTTGCGCAGGCAGTCCTCCGTATGGTGCAGCAAGAGGCTTTCGGTCAGTTCCAGGCACAGCTTGTCCGGACGAAAACGATGCTGCTCGAGCAAGTCGGCGATACGCGCGATGTAGTCGCCTTCCTCGAACTGGCGGACGCTGACATTGATCGAGATGCGCCAGTCCTTGCGCTCCGGGTCGCTTTCCCAGGCTTTCAATTGTCGTGCCGCATGCTGCAGCACCCATTGGCCGAGTCGGACGATCAGGCCGCTTTCTTCAGCCGCCGGGATGAAGCGGCTCGGGGGAATCGTGCCGCCTGGTTCATCCGGCCAGCGGGCCAGCAGTTCGACGCCATAGATCGCGGTTTCGCCACGGAACAGGACTTGTGGCTGGTAATGAATCCGCAGCCGCTCCTGTTCGAGGATGTCGCGCAGGCGGGCGATCATCAGCGCCTTCGCCTCGATTTGCTCCTGCAGTACCGGGTCGAAGAAGCGCGCCATGGCGCGCCCGGAATCCTTGGCGTTGTACATGGCGGTATCGGCATAGCGCAGCAGGTCTTCGCGCGACACGGCGTTGCCATTGAACAGGGCGATGCCGATGCTGCCGCTCAGGCGGTAGTCGAAGCCGTCGATCCGGTAGTTTGCAGCCAGTGCTTCCAGGACTTTCTGCGCCGCCTGCAGGGATTTATGCGATGCCTCCCACTCCAGCGTGCTCAGCCCTTCCAGCAGGATGACGAACTCGTCGCCGCCGAAGCGGCTGACAAAATCCGCGTCGCGTGTGTGGTGGCGGATGCGCAGCGCCGCCTCGATCAGTACCTTGTCGCCGACGGCGTGGCCGCGGGTGTCGTTGATGGTCTTGAAATGGTCGAGGTCGATGAAGAGGAGGGCGCCGAACTGTCCGCTACGCTCGGAGGCGCTCAACGCCTGCCCGAGGCGGTCGTGCAGGTAGCGGCGGTTGGGCAGCCCGGTCAGCACGTCGTAGTAGGCCAGCCGGCTGATCTGCGCTTCCTTTTCCTTGATGTCGGAGATGTCGAGAACGGCCGAAACGCGAATCTTTCGCCCGGCCTGCATGAGATCGCGACCGCGCAGGATGGCCCAGAACACCGAACCGTCACGGCGCAGCATCTGCGCCTCATACGGCGCCTGATCGATGTTGCGGATGACCTGCCGGACATGGTCGCGCGATTGTGGAGCGATGAAGGCAATCGCATCCATGCCGATCATTTCGTCCGCGCTGTAGCCAAAGATTTGCGGCGCCACCTGATTGACTCGGATGCAGCGCTTGCTCTCGTCGTAGATGATCAAGCCTTCGATGGTGGCGTTGGTCAGGATTTCGAAAGCTTCCAGCGAGGCGCGGCGCTCCTCGTTGATCGTGCTTTCGAGCGCCTTTTGCCGGGAGATGTCGATGCCGACCTGGAGCCGGACATGTCGCCCGTCGGGCCAGCACAAATGGCGGCCGTTCAACAGGTAGGTGCGCTGATTGATGGTATTGGTGTTTTCCCACTCCGTCACCGAACCGCTATCGGCATCTGCTGTCGCAGGCATCGCCGGGCAGCCGGCACAGGGCGCATCCAGCCCTTGTTGCAGCGCCAGGAAGCAGGTCCGGCCAACGACGTCCTTGCCGAAAGCGCGCTGGACACTACCGTTGGCATAGAGGATTTGATGACTGGCCATATCGATGGCATAAACGAAGCCCGCTGCTTCGTCCAGAATGAAATCAAGCAGCTTGTGGTTCTCGACCATCCAGTCGGAAACGTTGGAGCCAGGCTGCGTATTCATTCGCTAAGCTATGTGCCGTATCAGTATTTTCTGATTATCTGTTGGCTTGTCCGAGCTTGGCTATTGCAAAGTAGTCTTTCCTGGGCGCTTTTGCCTCGCATTTGGCAAGAAAGCGACGCCATTCAGCGGCAATGCGGCGTTTGGCCGGGATGAGCCGTGAAAAAAAGGGCAGTGCTGCGGTGCACTGCCCTTTTGGGCCAAAAAACAAAATGCTCAGAGCAACTTCGACAAGCCCTTGACCTCGAAGCGCAAGGCGCCGGTCGGGCAGGTGTCGACGCACAGGCCGCAGCGTGTGCAGTCGGGGCCGAGGCCCATCGTCTCATCGCTGGCCCG
>JAYRUZ010000150.1:0-4963 GCA_041918795.1 Azonexus sp.
CGCCACGCCGGTCGACTACCGCGAGCATCATCTCTTCGAGCACGGCAACGCCCAGGGCATCCGCCTCACCGTCAATATCGACGGCAAGACGCACATCCTCAGCGGCGAAGGCAACGGCCCGATCAACGCCGCGGTGCACGCCTTGCAGAGCGCCGGCATCCGCATCCAGGTGCGCAGCTACGAGGAACGTTCGATGGTGCCGATGGGCGAGGACGGCAACGCCCGCGCCTGCGCCTTGATGGAAATCGCCGGTGCCGCCGGCAACGGCGAATGCTACGGCGTCGGCATCGACAGCAACATCGTCACCGCGTCGATCAAGGCCTTGATCAGCGGCATCAACCGCCTCGGCGCCGAACGCATCCACGGCGACCACCCGCAGGCCGCATAAACCAATGAAAAAGCCCGGCACATTCACGTGCCGGGCTTTTTCATTTCAGGGATTCGCTAAAAACTCACTGCTGCGGTGCACACCGCAAAAACGGCAAAAACCGCTGAAGCGGCTTTCAGCCCAGCATCACACCCAGCGGCGTCGCCTGCAGCCAGGCGCGGCCGTCCGGCGAGGCCAGCCAGACAAAACCGACCACATTGAGGGCAACCGTCAGCCAGAAAACCGCGCGGAAACTTGCCTTGACCGACTTGTGACGCAGATATTGCTGCGCCAGCAGCGCGCCCGGCCAACCGCCGAGCAAGGACCAGACATGCAGCGTAGACTCCGGCACGCGCCGGCGTTCGTGGCGGGCGGCCTGCTTGTCCCAGGCATAGACCAGGAAGCAGCACAAACTGGCTCCGACATACAGAGCCACCCAGGCTCGGGGTATTTGCCAGTGGGCAATCAGACTGCCAAGCAAGGCGACGAAGAGCGCAATGGCGAGCAGCGAGGCCGTGCTCCCATCCCTTCCCCGCTGCCGTTGGCTGCGACGTGCCGATTTGGCCGACCAGTAACGCTCGATGTGGGCAACGCGCTGCCGACCGTCGAAGCGGGAATCGTCGGTCACCTCGTAGCGCAGCCAGTCGCCGACCTGAGGACGCTGTCCCGCCGGAAAGGCCTTGATATGGACGAACACACCCTTCCCACCGTCGGTCGGTGTGATGAAGCCGAACCCGCGCTCGTCGTCCCAGCGGCTTAATTTTCCTTCGCTAGCCATTTAGTGATGCATCCAGCATTTGCCAAATGCATGGTACGGCAAAGCACAATCCTGCACCAAGCAACATTCAACAAACTTTACAAAAATTTAATTTTCATTTCCCAGACGCAGCAGGTGGCGAACGATGAAACCGGCCACGACCTCGCCGCGCTGATTGATAGCGGCATATTGTAACCGGGCGATGCCTCTATCCGGCTTGGAACGCGATGGACTGACCTCGAGCACTTCGACCTCGCTGTGCAGCGTATCGCCCGGACGCACCGGCGCATGCCAGCGCAGATCGTCCATCCCCGGCGAGCCCAGGCTCGATTCGCGGAAGGCGCCCTGTTGGATGAACATCCGGAAACACAACGCAATCACCTGAAAACCGCTGGCGATCAGCCCGCCATAGAGCGACTCGGCCGCAGCCACTGCATCGATATGAAAGGGCTGCGGATCGTAGTGCAGCGCAAACGCGATGATGTCGCTTTCGGTCAGCGTCACACCGGGGCAGACAAAGCGCTGCCCGACCTGCAAGTCATCGAGAAACAATTGTGGCGTCATGCATTACTCCTGTCACGAATGACGGCGAGCCGAGGCCGCAACGGCCGAGCCCAGCGTCTTCAGGACGACCAGCGGCGGACCGTCACGCAAGGTCACCATGCCGGTCGGCACGCGCGCGATGTCTTCGGGCAGGGTTTCGACCACCAGATCGGCCCGATGTTGCGACTGCTCGACCACCCGGCGCGGCATCAACGTCCAGCCGAGGCCGACCGAGACGCAGCCGAGGATGCCTTCCAGCGTGCCGAATTCCATGGCATCGGCCACTGCATGGCCCTGCAGGCGCTGCCAGGCGAGCGCGCGAGCGCGGTAGGCGCAACCTTCGCGAAAGAGAATCAACGGCTGCTGGATCGGGTCCATGCCGCGGGCGTGCACCTGAACCAACTCCTCGACGGCCACTTCTTCGAATGCCAGATCGGGATGCACCACCGGCCCGGCAACGAAGGCGCAATCGAGCTTGTGTTCCAGCACCCGCTCGGTCAATGCGGCGCTGGTCTCGGTCTGTACGCGCAATTCCAGTCCCGGATGCTCGGCCCGCACTGCCTTCAGCGCCGCCGGCAGATGCAGGGCCGCGAAGGTTTCCATCGCCCCGATGCGCAGTTCGCCAACACTCTCCCCGACCTGGCGAACCGCTGCGCTGGTCTGCCGCTCCAACTGCAACATGCGGCGGGCGTAGTCGAGCAGGACCCGGCCCGACGGCGCCAGTTCCAGGCCGCGCCCCTTGCGGAAAAAGAGCTCGGTACCGAGTTCCTCCTCCAGGCGACGAATGCGGCCGGTCACATTGGATTGCACGGTGTTCAGTTTGCGCGACGCGGCGAGGATGCCGCCTTCTTCGACGACCGCCTGAAATGTACGCAGGGCGACGAGTTCCATCGTTCTCCAATCAAGAACATTTAGTTCTTAACAAATCACTTGAACAGATACTTTACTCTGTTTATCGTTGCCATACATAACTAAAAGGACTCGACCCATGTCTTCCCAGAGAGAACGCCTGCAAGTGCTGGGCGCCGGCATTTTCAGTCTATTGCTGACGCTCGGCGTCGCCCGCTTCGCCTACACGCCGCTCCTGCCCATCATGCAGAAGCAGGCCGGGCTGGGCATCGCCGAAGCCGGCTGGCTGGCTGCGCTGAACTACGCCGGCTACCTGAGCGGCGCCCTGATTGCCTCGCTGATCAGTGATCTGGTGTTGAAGGATCGCCTGTACCGTATCGGCATGATCGTCGCCATCGTCAGCACGGTGATGATGGGCCTGACCGACAACCTGATGCTGTGGATCGCCTCCCGCTTCCTGGCCGGCCTGTCCAGCGCGGCCGCCATGCTGCTCGGCACCGGGCTGATCCTGAACTGGCTGATCCGCCATCACCATCGCCCCGAACTCGGCATCCACTTTACCGGCATCGGCCTGGGCATCGCCAGTTGCGCCACGGCAGTCTGGCTGATGGCCCCGCATTTCGACTGGCAGGCCCAATGGTTCATTTTCTCCGGCATCGCCTGTCTGCTCGCCTACCCGGCGCTGGCCTGGCTGCCGCCGCCGGACACCAGCGGCATGACCAAGAGCGGCCAACCGATGGCGGACAATCCGCCCAGCCGCCTCTTCCTGACCATTTTCATGGCCGCCTATTTCTGCGCCGGCGTCGGCTACGTAGTCAGCGCCACCTTCATCGTCGCCATCGTCGACCGCCTGCCCGGCATGGCCGGCCACGGCACCCTGGTCTTCCTCGCCATCGGCCTCGCTGCCGCGCCGGCCTGCATCAACTGGGACCTGATCGCCCGCTACACCGGCGAGTTGAACGCCCTGATCCTGGCCGCGCTGCTGCAAATCGTCGGTATCGTGCTGCCAGTTGCGGTGGACGGGCTGATTCCGGCAATTTTCGGCGCCCTGCTCTTCGGCGGTACCTTCATCGGCATGGTCAGCCTGGTGCTGACCATGGCCGGTCGTTACTACCCGACCCGCCCGGCCAAGATGATGGGCAAGATGACCCTGGCCTACGGCGCCGCCCAGATCATCGGCCCGGCCATCGTCGGCTGGCTGGGCACGCGCTCCGGCAGCTACGCCGGCGGCCTCTATCTGGCGGCGGGCGTCATGGGTGTTGGCGCCGTCTTGTTGGCTATACTGAAACTCATGGACATGCGCGGCACCGGCCCCCGCCCGGCCCTGCAGAACTGACAAAGGAGAAATAATGTTCAAGGGTATCGTCATCGACAAGGACGAAGCAGGCTACCGCGCCGCCGTGCGCGACATCGACGAGGCGGAATTGCCCGAGGGCGACGTCACCGTGCGCGTCGCCTATTCGTCGCTCAATTACAAGGACGGCCTGGCCATCACCGGCAAAGGGCCCGTCGTACGCAAGTTCCCGATGGTGCCGGGCATCGACATCGCGGGCACGGTCGACAGCAGCAATCACCCCGATTACCGGCCCGGCCAGCGCGTGCTGCTCAACGGCTGGGGCGTCGGTGAAACGCACTGGGGCGGTCTGGCCCGGAAGGCCCGCCTGAAGGGCGACTGGCTGGTACCGCTGCCCGCCGCCTTCGATGAAAAGCAGGCCGTCGCCATCGGCACTGCCGGCTACACCGCCATGCTCTGTGTACTGGCGCTCGAGCGCCATGGCGTCAAACCCACGGATGGCGAGATCGTCGTGACCGGTGCCGCCGGCGGGGTCGGCAGCGTCGCCATCGCCCTGCTCGCCAAGTTGGGCTATAGCGTGGTCGCCGTCAGCGGCCGGCCGGCAGAAGCGGAATACCTGAAGCAACTCGGCGCCAGCGAGGTTCTCGAACGCGCCGCCTTCGCCGCCCCCGGCAAACCGCTCGGCAAGGAACGCTGGGCCGGCGCCGTCGATGTCGTCGGCGGCCACACGCTGGCCAATATCTGCGCCACGACCAAATATCGTGGCGTCGTCACCGCCTGCGGCCTGGCCGGCGGCATGGATTTCCCGGCGACCGTCGCCCCCTTCATCCTGCGCGGCGTGACGCTGGTCGGCATCGACAGCGTGATGTGCCCGCGCCCGGAACGCATTGCTGCCTGGGAGCGTCTGGGGCGTGACCTCGACCTGGGCAAGCTCGGCCAGATCGCCCATGAAATTTCGCTGGCCGAAGCCATCCCGACGGCTGCCCTGCTGATGGATGGCAAGGTGCGCGGCCGCGTCGTGGTCGACGTCAATCGCTGAGGCGACGATGAGTTATCGCATCATCGGCCTGATCACCGTGCGCGACCCGGCGGCTTTCGACGACTACCGCAGCCGCGTCGGCGCCACCATCGCCCAGTACGGCGGCACGGTGCG
>JAYRUZ010000151.1:0-4934 GCA_041918795.1 Azonexus sp.
CCGGTTTCCAGGGCGTTACGAATTTCTTCGAAGAAGGCCTCGACCATGTCTTTGGCCTCACGTTTATTGAGACCCACTCTCTCGAACAACAGATCGGCGAGTTCGGCTTTCGTCAGCGTCATCGTTATTTTTCCGTCAGGCACGCAGTTGAGCACCGAATGCCTGTTCGAGACAGGACACCAGTTGCTGCATCGCAGCATCAACTTCGGAATCTTGCAAAGTGCGTTGAGTATCTTGCATAACTATACGGAAAGCAAGACTTTTTTTGTTTTCCGGAACCCCTTTTCCGACATACACATCGAACAACTGAATGTCTCGAACCAAGGGTGAAACCTGCCCGTGCAAACCATCCAGCAAGGCCTGCAGCGCCAGCTTCTGATCAACCACGACAGCGAGGTCGCGGATCACCGGCGGGAACTTGGATACCTCGGCATAGGCCGGAACGACAGCCGCCTTCAAGGCGGCGAAGTCCAGTTCAAACAATACCGGCGCGTTCGGCAGATCATATTTCTGCACCCACTCCGGATGCAGTTCACCCAGACAACCGACTTCCTCGCCATTGAGCAGGATGCGAGCGGCGCGCCCCGGATGCAAGGCCGGATGGACCAGCTTCTCGAAACGCAGTTCGGCCGGTGCCAAGAGCGCCTCGATATCCCCCTTCACATCGTAGAAATCAACCTTGCGCGCACCACTACCCCAGCCTTCAGGCAGAGCGCTACCGAAAGCCAGGCCACCCAGACGCCACGGTTGGCGGTAGCCAGCGACTGGCTGAGCAGCGCTATCGCGATGAAAGGTGCGCCCCACTTCAAACAGGCGAACACGGCTCTGCTTGCGCTTCAGATTGGTGATCAGATTGGCAAGCAAGCCACCAAAGAGGTTGGAGCGCATGACCGCCATCTGGCTGGCGATCGGATTGGCCAAACGGATCAGGTCGGCTTCGGCGGATTTCGCGGCGAAATCGGCTTCCCAAGCTTCTTCGACGAAGGCGAAGTTGACGACTTCCTGGTAGCCACGGTCAGCCAGCATCTGGCGGACACGGTAGGCCGGACGTTGTGCTTCCGGCTGGCGCAGCATCGCCATGCGGGCGCGCGGGGCATGCGCCGGAATGTTGTCGTAACCAACCAGACGGGCGATTTCCTCGATCAGATCCTCTTCGATCTCCATGTCGAAACGCCAGGTCGGCGGCGTAACCATGAAATCATCGCCTTCGCGGGTGAAATTCAGGGCAAGACCGGTAAAGATGGCGGCGATTTTTTCAGCACCGAGCGGAACGCCGAGTACCTTTTCGGCGCGCGCAGTACGCAGACGCACCGGCGGACGCGGCGGCAGATCAGCCTTGGCCTCGACCACCGGGCCTGCCTGGCCGCCGCACACAGCAAGAATCAACTCCGTTGCCCGTTCGATGGCGCGCTTCGTTCCGCCGAAATCGACGCCGCGCTCAAAACGGTGCGAAGCATCCGAACCGAAACCGTAGCGACGGGCACGACCGGCAATCACCTTCGGTGCGAAGAAAGCCGACTCCAGGAAGAGTTCGCTCGTTTCCAGGGTGATGCCACTTTCCTCGCCGCCCATGATGCCGGCCATGGCCAAGGGCTTGGCTTCGTCGGCGATCATCAGGATATCGGCCGCGACCGGGATGGTCTGCTCATTGAGCAGCAGCAGCTTTTCTTCCGGATTGGCCATGCGGGCACGCACGGCTCCTTCCAGCTTCGTGTTGTCGAAGGCATGCAGCGGCTGACCGAGTTCGAGCATCACGTAGTTCGTGATATCGACCAGCGCCGAGATCGAGCGGATGCCGCTACGCTCCAGGCGACGCTTCATCCATTCCGGCGTCGGCGCCTTGGCATCGAAGTTCTTGACGATACGACCGTAGTAAAGCGGGCAGGCGGCCGGCGCTTCGAGCACCACCGGACGGCTGTCGGAAATGCTCGCTGCCACCTCGCTCACCTGCGGCAAGTTCGTCGAGGCACCGGTAATGGCGCCGACCTCGCGAGCGATACCCTGCAGCGACAAGCAGTCAGCGCGGTTCGGCGTCAGCTTGATCTCGAAGACGTTGTCGTCAAGCTCGAGATACTGGCGAATGCTCTGTCCGACCGGCGCATCGGCCGGCAGCATCAAGAGGCCGGAGGCCTCTTCGGCAATGCCGAGTTCCTTGGCCGAGCACAGCATGCCGGAGGATTCGATGCCACGGACCTTGGCAACCTTGATTTTGAAGTCGCCCGGCAATTCCGCGCCAGGCAATGCGCACGGCACCTTGAGGCCAGCCGCGACATTCGGCGCACCGCAAACGATCTGCTGCGGCCTCCCCGTGCCGATATCGACTTGGCAGACGTTCAGACGGTCGGCATCCGGATGCTTGACCACTTCAAGCACCTGGGCAACGATAACTTGGTTGAAAGCAGGCGCCACCGGGGCCAGATCCTCGACTTCGAGGCCGGCCATGGTCAGCAGATGGGAAAGTTCCTCGCTCGTCAGCTTCGGATCGACGAGGGTACGCAACCAGGATTCAGAGAATTTCATGGGCTTGACTCGAAAAGGGGATCAGGCGAACTGACGCAGGAAACGTAGATCGCCTTCGAAGAACAGGCGCAGGTCATTGACGCCATAACGCAGCATGGTCAGCCGATCCGGACCGAAACCGAAGGCGAACCCTGTGTATTTTTCCGGATCGATGCCGGCAATACGCAGCACATTGGGATGCACCATGCCGCAGCCGGCGATTTCCAGCCAGCGACCTTTCAGCGCACCACTCATGAAGGCCACGTCGATTTCGGCCGAAGGTTCGGTAAACGGGAAGAAGGACGGGCGGAAACGCACCGTCAAATCATCAGTCTCGAAGAAGCTCTTCAGGAAATCGGCAATGACGCCTTTCAAGTCGGCAAAGGAAACGTTCTCGCCAACCCACAGGCCTTCCACTTGATGGAACATCGGTGAGTGGGTCGCATCGGAATCGACGCGATAAACACGGCCCGGCGCAATGATGCGGATTTCGGGCATTTTTTCCTGTGCACCGTAGCGGGCGACATGCGCCTGCATGTAACGCGCCTGAATCGGGCTGGTATGAGTGCGCAGCAGTACCTTGTCGGCCAGCGAGCCATCCGGATTCTGCAGGTAAAAGGTATCGTGCATCGAACGCGCCGGATGATCCTCTGGCGTATTCAAGGCGGTGAAATTGTGGAAATCCTCTTCGATTTCCGGGCCGTCAGCGACTTCGAAGCCGATCGAAGCAAACAGGGATTCGATGCGCTCCAGCGTACGGGTCACCGGATGCAGGCCACCGCGCGCTTCGGCGCGTCCGGGCAAAGTGACATCCAGGGCCTCCTCGGCCAGGCGCGCTTCCAGTGCGGCCTTGCGAATGGCTTCGCGGCGCTCATTCAGCGCATTCTCGACGGCGGTCTTGGCGACGTTGATCGCCGCGCCAGCGGTCTTTTTCTCTTCAGGCGGGAGTTTGCCCAAGCCCTTCAGGAGCTCGGTAATCTGGCCGCTCTTGCCGAGGAAGCGGGCTTTGGCCTGCTCCAGCGCGTCCGGGTCGGAAATGGCAGCAAAAGCCGCTTTGGCTTCGCTAACGATCTGATCGAGATTGTCCATGGACTTGTTCCAGCAAAACTACCGACAGCAAAACGAATAAACAAAAAAGGAGGCTTGCGCCTCCTTTTTTTTCAAGAGCTTAAGCTCAGGCGCCGAGCTTTGCCTTGGCCTGGGCGGCCAGAGCAGCAAATGCCGGCTGATCGAAGACGGCCAGATCGGCCAGGACCTTACGGTCGACTTCGATGTTGGCCTTCTTCAGACCGTTCATGAAGGTGCTGTACTTCATGCCCAGCTCGCGAGCTGCGGCATTGATACGAGCGATCCACAGGGAACGGAACTGACGCTTGCGCTGACGACGGTCACGGTACTGATATTGACCGGCCTTCATCACCGCCTGTTTGGCGATGCGATATACATTCTTGCGGCGACCGCGATAACCCTTGGCCTGGGCCAGAACCTTCTTGTGACGGGCGCGAGCCGTTACACCACGTTTAACTCGGGACATGTTCTATCTCCTTACGCGTAGGGCATCATGGCGCGGACAGAAGCTGCGTCGCGCTCGTTAACAGCAGTAGCACCGCGCAGGTGACGCTTCACTTTGGTGGTCTTCTTGGTCAGGATGTGACGCTTGAAGGCTTGGCCACGCTTGATGGAACCACCAGCGCGGACCGAAAAGCGCTTCTTGGCGCTGCTCTTGGTCTTCATCTTGGGCATTTAGATGCTCCTTAATGTCATGCCGTCAGGTGGTTCCCGGCGGGAACGCTTCCAAACCCGAAAGCACTTGTTTGACAACCAGTCACCCGGTCGCCGGTACTGCACTCAGGCCCGAAAACCAGGCCCGAAAACTTATTTCTTCTTGGCCGGGGCGATGACCATGATCATCTGACGCCCTTCCATTTTCGGCATTTGTTCGACCTGCCCGATGGCGTCGACATCCGCCTTGATTCTTTCCAACTGGCGCATACCAAATTCCTGATGCGCCATTTCGCGACCCCGGAAGCGCAGTGTCACTTTGACCTTGTCGCCTTCTTCCAGGAAACGCGTCATGTTCCTGAGCTTGATCTGGTAATCGTTTTCGTCGGTACCCGGGCGCAGTTTGATTTCCTTCACCTGCACCTGTTTCTGCTTCAGTTTTGCCTCATGGGCCCGTTTGGCTTCCTGGTACTTGAACTTGCCGTAGTCCATGATGCGGCAGACCGGCGGCTTCGCCGTCGGCGCGATCTCGACCAGGTCAACCCCGGCCTCCTCGGCCATCTGCAGCGCAGCACGGATATTAACAATCCCTAGCTGCTCACCTTCCAAACCCTGGAGACGAATCTCCGGCACCGTGATCTCATCGTTTAAACGATGGGCCTTGTTCTGAGCGATGGTAAAACCCCCGAAATATCAATAATTAAGCCGTGCCA
>JAYRUZ010000152.1:0-4929 GCA_041918795.1 Azonexus sp.
CCCGGCATCGCCAGCCGCCAGTTGCTGCCCGATACCCGCTTCGTCTTCGCCGTTCCGCCCGGCCACCCACTCGCCACGTGGGACGGGCCGATCCCGGAGAGCGAGCTGCGCCGCTACCGCGCCGTCGTCATCGCCGACACCTCGCAGGAACTCGATGCGCGGACCGTCGGCCTGCTCGAAGGGCAAAACGTGCTGCGCGTTCCCGACATCCGCAGCAAGCTCTCCGCCCAGCTGGCCGGCCTCGGCATCGGCCACCTGCCGCACTGGCTGGCTGCCCCTGCCATCGCCGCCGGGCAGCTGATCGAGAAGAGCGTCGTTACCCAGCGTCCCACCCTGCCGCTCAATCTCGCCTGGCAGAACCGCCATGTCGGCAAGGCGCTTTCATGGTTTCTCGATGCACTGAACGACCCGCACGACACGGCGCATTTGCTCAGTGGACTGTAGGCCGCAGCGGCTGACGACAAGCAATCTGAATAGTGCTATCGTGCAAGGAAAGTAACAAAAAGTCCAAAGAGCAAAAACCCGGAGAGAGACCATGCCATGAAACAGGAAGGCCGCTCACTCAATCGCGCGCCAGTGGGCGACCTTGTCGCCTGGCTGGTCTTGATCGCCCTGCTGGCGACCTTCCTGGGGGCGGCTTATTTCCTGCAACGGAGCAGCGAGCAGCAAATCGAGCAGCGTTTCGTTTATCGCGCCGAGCAGGAGCGGGCAAAAATCATCGCCCGCATGGAAGCTTATGTGCAAGCGCTACGCGGCGGCGCGGCCCTGTTCGATGCCAGCGCCTCGGTCAGCCGCCAGGAATGGCACGACTACATCAGCCACCTGCAACTCGACAGGACGCTGCCCGGCATCCAGGGCACCGGTTTCGCCCTGATGGTCCCGGCCGCTCACCGGGCCGAACACGAGCAGGAAATCCGCAACGAAGGCTTTCCCGAGTATGCCATTCGCCCCGGTGGCGAACGCCCGGTCTATAGCAGCATCGTTTATCTCGAACCCTTCTCCGAACGCAATCTGCGGGCCTTCGGCTACGACATGTACTCCGAGCCGGTCCGGCGAGAAGCCATGGAGCGGGCGCGCGACACAGGCGAGCCGGCTTTATCGGGCAAGGTCACCCTCGTCCAGGAAACCGAGCAGGACGTCCAACCGGGCTTTCTGGTCTATGTTCCGGTCTACCAGCGCGCCCTGCCCAGTGCCAGCGTCGCCCAGCGCCGGGCGGCGCTGACCGGTTTTGCCTACAGTCCGTTCCGGACATACGACCTGTTCCGCAGCCTGATCGCCAGCAACAACAAGGATGTCGAACTGGAACTTTACGATGGCGAAATAACTCCCGCCAAGCTGTTGTTCGATTCGCACGTCGAGACGGCCGGCAAGCGAGGCGGGCGCTGGGTCGCCACCCTGCCGATCGAATTCGGGGGGCACCTGTGGACCGCCCAGTTTCGCAGCCGTCCGGAATTCGACCGGGTCACCGCGCCTGCGCTGCCCCTCAGTGTTGCCATCGGCGGCGCGCTGCTGGCCTTCATGGTGTTTTTCTGGCTACGGCGCAACCAGCGCTTCCAGCAGGCCCAGGCCGCCCATGCCCGGCGCCTGCAGGAAGACGAAGCCCGCCTGCGTACGCTGATCGACGCCATTCCCGATGCCATCTGTCTGAAGGACGGCCAGGGCCGGTGGACCGAGGCCAATGCCTACATGTGCCAGATGCTGGGGCTGGACGATGTGGACTATCGGGGCAAGACCAGCGCCCAGCTGGCTACCGAGCACCCGGAAGCGGCCGGGCTGCTTGATCAGATCGACGATGACGAAAGGACCTGGGCGAATGCCGGGGCCGATCACGAGGAATGGCTGATCCGTGACGGCAGCAGCCCGGCACGAGCGTTCGACGTGGTCAAGGTGCCGCTGTTCGCGCCCGATGGGCAGCGCCAGGCGCTGGTCACCGTCGGCCGCGACATCAGCGAACGCGTCGAAACCGAACGTGCGCTGCGCCTGGCCGAAAAACGCTTCCGCGCCCTGGTCGAACAATCGCTCGTCGGCGTTTACATCATCCAGGGCCAATATTTTCGCTACATCAATCCTTTCTTTGCCGAGCTGTTCGGCTATGCCACGCCGACCGAACTGGTCGACCGGGTCCCCGTCATCGAGCTGGTCACCCCGGAAGACCGCGCCAGGGTCAGGGAGAACGTACGCAAGCGCCTCTCCGGAGAAGCCAGTTCCATCCATTACGAAGCCCGCGGTCTGCGGCAGGATGGCAACACCTTCGACTTCGAGGTCTACGGCTCGGCCATCGAATACGACGGCAAACCGGCCGTCATCGGCGTGCTGCTCGACATCAGCGAGCGCAAGCAGTCGGAAGCCATGCTGACGAGATACCGCGAACGACTGGAAGAGGAAGTGAGCAGCCGTACCGCCGACCTGCTGCTGGCCAAGGAAGCCGCCGAAGCGGCCAACCGGGCGAAGAGCACTTTCCTGGCCAATATGAGCCACGAGTTGCGCACGCCGATGAACGCCATCATCGGCATGACCCACCTGCTCGACCGCGAAATCTTCGACCCTGGCCAACGCAACCGCCTGGCGCGCATCGCCGAAGCGGGCAGCCACCTGCTCGACCTGCTCAACGATGTGCTCGACCTGTCCAAGATCGATGCGGAACGCCTCAGGCTCGAACAGTTGCCGATACATGTCGGCAGCCTGTTCGACCGGATCGAACGATTGATCGGCGAACGCCTGGTCGCCAAACACCTGCAATGGCACCGCCAGCTCGGCCACGACGTAGCCGAACTGACGCTGCTCGGCGACCCGGTGCGCCTGCAGCAGATCCTGCTCAACCTGGTCGGCAACGCCATCAAATTCACCGCGCAAGGCAGCATCACGCTGGCCGCCGAAATCGCCGCCGAACAGGAGGAGCGGGTCACGCTGCGCATCTCGGTCAGCGATACCGGCATCGGCATTCCCGCCGAGGCCCAGGGCCGCATCTTCCTGCCCTTCGAACAGGCCGACAGCTCGATTACCCGGCAACACGGCGGCACCGGCCTCGGCCTGACCATCGTTCGCCAGCTGGTCCGCCTGATGGGCGGCGACATCGCGGTCGACAGCGCCCCCGGGCGCGGCACCACCTTCAGCTTCACCGTCTGCCTGCGCCGCGCCGGCAACGACATCGTGCCGGAGGGCGGCGCCCCCTCGGTCGAAGAAGCCCTGGCCATCCTCAGCGTCTGCCACCACGACAAACGCCTGCTTCTCGTCGAAGACGACCCGGTCAACCAGCAAGTCGCCTACGCCATGCTGACCAGCACGGCCGGCCTGCAGGTGGATGTGGCCGCCGATGGCGAAGCGGCGGTCGCCATGGCCAGCGAACGGAGCTACGACCTGATCCTGATGGACCTGCAAATGCCGAAACTGGACGGTCTGGGCGCCACCCGGCAGATCCGGGCGCTGACCGCCTATGCCAGGACGCCGATCATCGCGCTGACCGCCAATGCCTTCGCCGACGACCGCGACAAGTGCCTGGCCGCCGGCATGGTCGACTTCATCGCCAAGCCGGTGAAGCCGGAATCGCTCTACGGCAAGCTGGCGCACTGGCTGGACAGCCTGGGCTGACGCGGCCTGGTTTTTGCCCTTTTTGGGCCGTGCACCGCAGCAGTGGCTAGCGGCAGCTCACCGAGCCGCGCCAAAGAACTGCTGACGACGCAGCGCGGCAAAGCGCTCCTCGCCAGGGAATCGCCCGCGCCGGAAGGCCTGGCCGACGAGACTTAGCCAGCCTCGACCCAATCGATGATGGCCTGCCACTGCTCGACATCGCGCTCGGCGCGTGAGGGCGGCAGGTCGAAGATGGTCAGGCCGACGGCCGAGGCCTGCACATAGACCTGCGTATCGCGCAGATAGGCGAGCACCGGCAGGTCGTAGGTGGCGAAGAATTTCTCCAGTTCGCCGGCGGCGCGGGTCCGTGCATCGACCCGCATGCCGATCACCGCCACATCGGCCTTGCCCTTGCGCACGGCTTTTTCGGTGAGCAGCGCATCGAGGAAATGGCGCGTCGCCCGCATGTCGAACATCGACGGCTGCACCGGCACGATGACGCGCGTCGACAGCTTCAAGACCTTGTCCAGCATCTTGCCGTGCAGGCCGGCCGGCGTGTCGAGCACGACCCGGCTGGTGCCCTTGGGCGGGCGAGCGATGTCGTCCGGGCCGATGTCCCAGGTATCGATGGTCGGCAACTCGAAGGGGCGCAGTGCCAGCCATTCGCGCGCCGACTGCTGGCGGTCGATGTCGCCCAGCATCACGTCCTCGCCCTGATGGGCGAAATAACCGGCGAGGTTGGTCGCCAGCGTGCTCTTGCCGGAACCGCCCTTGGGGTTGGCCACGAGAAAAGCCTTCATGCCTGTGCCTCCCGTTTGGCCAGGATGCTGCGCACCAGATTGACGTGTTCGCGCAGCGTGTAAACGAGGTCGGTGAAGCCGAGCGGCACATGCAGGCCGGCCGCCTCGTCGTCGAGCGCATCGAGGCGCTCCCGGTATTCCTGCAACCTGGCCGGATCGAAATGGTTCTTCAGGTCGTCCTCCAGGAATTTCAGCTCGCCGTAGCAGCGGAACACCTTGGAACGCACGCGCCACGTATAAACAGCCGGGGCGATCTTGAGCAGCGGGATGAGCAGGGCGAAGATCGGCACCAGCATGACGATCAGCCGGTCGGCCAGCACCGCCAGCCAGAACGGCAAATAACGCTGCAGGAAAGGCGCGCCGGACTTGAAGTAGCGCGCCGCCTCGGGCGACAGCGGCAGCATCTGGTCCTTGTAGGCGGGGAATTCGCCGGGGTCCTGGAAGAAACCGTTCTTGCCATGCACTTCGCTGGCCGCTTGCAGCAGCAGCGATTGCAGCGCCGGGTGCAGGTCGTCGCGGACGATCAGGTTGGCCGTCGGCGCCAGCAGCTTGATGTCTTCCG
>JAYRUZ010000153.1:0-4926 GCA_041918795.1 Azonexus sp.
TCGCGATGGCGTATCCGGTATTCGACGCGGGCGACCTCGTTTTTTGCCTGTTTCAGCCCGTCCACCGCAGCTTTGAGCAAGGGCAGGTCGTCCGGATGGACCAAAGCCTTCCACTGGGCGCGGTTGTGGGGAGCCTCTTGCACGTTGCAACCGAGCAGGCTGAGCAGGCTGTCGCTCATCTGGCGACGATCGAGATCGTGGCGGTATTCCCAGGTGCCGGCCCGCGCCGCATCGAGCGCCAGCTGCATGTGGGCCTGCTGCCGGCGCTGTTCGTGCTCCTGCTGGACCTTGTGCACTGCCGTTTCGAACTGCTCCAGGGCCATGCGTTCGAACAGGCGGCGCTGGCTGACGACACCGACGATGCGTCCGTGGCCGTCAATGACCGCCATATGGCGCAAGCGGTGTTCGCTCATCGCCTCCAGGGCGTTGGTGACCGAAGCCTGGAGCTCGATGCTGCGCACCGGCGAACTCATGGCATCCTGCAGCGTGATCTCCTGCGGCTTCACTCCCTGGCGGAGCAGTCGGGGAATATCGCGCTCGGTCACGATGCCGAGCGGTATTTCCCGGGTGCAGACCATCAGGTAATCGACGCCGTGGTCGATCATGCCGGCGATGGCGTCGGCCAGCGAGGCGTCGGGCGGCAACTGCGGAATGCGTCGTTCCATCACGCCTTCCAGCGTGCGCAGGTGGCGGAAGACGGCAGTGCCAAGATGCATGCGGAAATCGGTATCGCTGGCGATGCCAATGACTCGCTCATTGTCATCGACCACGACAAGGTGGCGGATGCCGCGTTGCTCGGCCAGCTGGCTGGCATCGAACAGGGTCGTGTTGTAGTGGGCGGTGATCAGCGGCGAGGACATGATCGTGCTGACCGCTTGCTCGGCCGGCAGCCGCTCGTTGACGGCGTGCAGCACGTTGTTTTCGGTGACGATGCCGCAAGGCGTTCCAGCATCGCTGACCAGCAGACTGGAGATATGGCGCTCGGCCATCAGTTCGGCAACTTCGGCCAGGCTGGTTTCCGGCGCGACGCTGACAACCTCGCTGCTCATGATGTCGGCGAGGGTGGTCGATATTATCGAGATCATTGTTTTTTCCTGGCCGGGAGGCCGGGTCGTTCAGTCGGCGAATGCCTTGGCGATGGCGACGAAGTCGTCGAAGTGATCGATGAAGGCCTGCACCACGTCGGGGTCGAAATGCTTGCCCTGACCATCGAGGATCAACTGCCGGGCATCCTCCAGTGCGAAGGCCGGTTTGTAGACCCGTTTGCAGATCAGGGCGTCAAAGACGTCGGCCAGCGCCATCAGGCGGGCGGCGATCGGAATGTCGTCGCCGGCCAGGCCGCGCGGGTAGCCGCTGCCATCCCACTTTTCGTGGTGACAGTGGGCGATTTCCTTGGCGATATGCAGGAACTCGACGGGCTTTTCGGCATCCTGCTCGGCCTGGGCGATGGCCTTGGCACCGAGCTCGGCGTGGGTTTTCATGATCTCCCACTCGTCCGGCGTCAGCTTGCCGGGCTTGAGCAGGATGTGGTCGGGAATGCCGACCTTGCCGATGTCGTGCAGCGGTGCCGATTTGGCCAGCGCGTCGATCGTGTGGTTATCGAGGTAGTTGGCAAAGCGCGGATGGTGCTGCAGTGCCTGGGCCAGCCGGCGTACGTATTCCTGCGTGCGGTGCAGGTGGTTGCCGGTTTCCGGGTCACGCGTTTCGGCCAGGCGGGCCAGGGCGTGGATGCTGACTTGCTGAATCAGCTGGTTTTCGGCCATGCGGCGGGCGACTTCGGCTTCGAGATAGGCGTTCTGGTCGCTCAGGATGTCGCGGGCGCGCTTGAGTTCGAGCTGGGTGCGGATGCGGGCGAGCACGATGGCCGGCCGGATCGGCTTGGTGATGTAATCGACCGCGCCACAATCGAGGCCGCGTTCTTCGTCATGGGTGCCGTCCATGGCCGTGACGAAAACGACCGGAATGTGGCTGGTGTAGGGATCGGCACGCAGTTCGGCCAGGACTTCGTAGCCGTCCTTCTCCGGCATCATCACATCGAGCAGGATCAGGTCGGGCGGCGGTGAGCTATGTGCCATCTGCAGCGCGCGTCGACCGGAGTTGGCCGCCCGTACCCGATAGGTCGGTTGGAGCAGTTCCCCGAGGACACTCAGGTTTTCCGGTGTGTCGTCGACGATCAGGATGCTCGGAAGGCTTGTCTCCATCACTTCTCCGCGCTGACGAAAATTACAGCTTTATTAAAGTTAGTGACTTTGCGGGCCATGATACACCCTTACCTGCATCAGGTGGCAGTCAGGCGTTGGCTTCGAGGCCAACGATACGGCGATAGACGGCCATTCGGGTTTTTTCGATTTTTCCTTCGTGCACCGCAGCAGTCAGCGCACAGTCCGGTTCGCGGTCGTGCCGGCAGTCGCGGAAGCGGCATTGGCCGAGATAGGGGCGGAATTCCGGGAAAGCGGACTCGATGTCGCCGCGGTCGAGATGGCCGAGGCCGAATTCCTGCAAGCCCGGCGAGTCGATCAGGTGGCTGTCGGTAGCAAGGTGATAAAGCGTGGCATGTGTCGTCGTGTGCTTGCCGGAATCGAGCGCCTGCGAGATTTCACGCGTGGCGGCGCGGGCTTCCGGAATCAGCGCATTGACCAGGGTCGATTTGCCCATGCCGGACTGGCCGACCAGCACGCTGGTCTGTCCGGCCAGGTAGGGGCGCAGGTCTTCGGCGTGGTCGCGGGCCGACAGTTCGACGATGCGATAGCCGAGCCTGGCGAATACGCCCAGGCGCTCGCGGGCGGCCGGCAGTTTGTCGGCCAGGTCGCACTTGTTGAGGACGATCAGCGGCTCGATGTCGGCGCTCTCGGCGGCGAGCAGGGCGCGCGTGACCAGTTCCTCGGAGAAGGCGGGTTCGCTGGCGACGACGATGATCAGTTGATCGACGTTGGCGGCGATCAGCTTCTGGCGGATTTCGTTCGAGCGGTAGAGCAGGCTGCTGCGCGGCTGGATGGCCTCGATGACCCCTTGGTCGTTCGAGGTTTGCTTGATATCGACCCGGTCGCCGCAGGCGACTTCGCTTTTCTTGCCGCGCGGAAAGCAGGGCAGTACCGTGCCGTCGCTCAACTCGACCATGTACTGGCGCCCGTGGGCGGCGATGACGCGGCCCTGCATCAGTTTTTGAAGTGGTAGTACTGCTGGTTCAGGTAAGCCGAGACTTCGGCCTCTTCTTCCGGAAACCAGCCGGTGTTGGTTTGCGAATTGCAGGCGCCTACCCGCTGGAGGATATCGAGCTGGGTCATCAGCAGGCGGCCGTCACGGGTGTACATCTTGCTGCCGTCGCCGCCGTAAAGGCGCACATGGCAGGCAACGCAGGCCTTTTCATGGAGCACCTTGCCGGCCTTGGGGTCGGCGCTGCCCCAGGGTTCAGCCGCTGCCGGAAAGGCCATCAGGGAGGCGACGAGCGAAGTGGTCAGGGCTTTCATGCGGGCTTCTCCTGAAGTTGCAGGCGGGCGATGCGCAACGCCGCCGGCGGGTGGGAGTCGTGGAACAGCGAATGCAGCGGATCGGGCGTCAGCGTGGCGGCGTTGTCATCGTACAGCTTGACCAGCGCGTGCACAAGATCGGTGGCTGAAGCCTGGCGGGCGGCATAGGCGTCGGCCTCGTATTCGTGGCGGCGCGACAGGGCACTCATCAGCGGCGTCAGCGGGAAGGTGAACACCGGCAGCGCGAGGAAGAAGAGGATCAGCGCCAAGGCCTGGTTCTGCGCCGAAACGCCGAGGCCGGCGTAGAACCAGGGGGCGTCGATCAACTGGCCGAGCAGCCAGAGGAAGGCCAGCGAGCCGGCAAACATGACGACGATGCGCTTGACGACGTGGCGGCAGCGGAAATGGCCCAGCTCGTGCGCCAGCACGGCCTCGACTTCGCCGGGCAGCAGGCGGGAGAGCAGGGTATCGAAGAAGACGATGCGCTTGTTGTCGCCAAAGCCGGTGAAATAGGCATTGCCGTGGCTGGAACGCTTCGAGCCGTCCATCACGAAAAGCCCGGAGGAACGGAAGCCGCAGCGCGCGAGCAGGGCTTCGATGCGGGTCTTCATTTCGCCGTCGGCGAGTGGGGTGAATTTGTTGAACAGCGGCGCGATCCAGGTCGGGTAGATGAAGAGGATCAACAGGTTGAAGCCCGACCAGAAAAGCCAGACGTAGAGCCACCAATAGCTGCCCATTGCGGCCATCAGCCACAGCACGGCGAGGATGACCGGCGTGCCGATGGCCAGGCCGAGCAGGGTCTGCTTGATCAGGTCGGAGAAGAACAGGCCAAGCGTCATGCGGTTGAAGCCGTGGCGTGCTTCGACGACGAACTGGCGATAGAGCGAAAACGGCAGGTCGATCAGGCCGGAGACGAACATCAGGCTGAAGATCATGGCGACGCCGTAGAACAGGCCATCGATACGCGGCGCCCAGAAATCGTGCGCGAATTGCAGTCCGCCGCCCAGCGTCCAGGCGAGCAGCAGTCCGGCTTCGAGCAGCGTCTCGACGACGGCGAGGCGGGAGCGCTCGATGGTGTAGCGGGCGGCCTTCTGGTGCGATTCGAGACTGATCGTCGCGGCGAACTCCGGCGGCACGGCGGCGCTATGCGCCGTGATGTGGGCGATGTGACGCAACTTCAGCCACAGGCGGATGGCCAGCGTGAGGAGCAGAAAGGCAACGAAGGCTTGGGTGAAGTGGGGGGCGAGGTCGTTTGAGGTCAAAGCTATGAGAAAATCCGGGTTTTTAAGAATTCAGGCAATTATATGGCAGGCAACGCACACAACCTCGTCTGGCTGGACATGGAAATGACCGGGCTGAACCCTGACGGTGACCGCATTCTGGAATTGGCCATGGTCGTCACCGACGAGCAATTGCGCCTGGTCGCCGAATCGCCGGCCTGGGTCGTGCATCAGTCGGA
>JAYRUZ010000154.1:0-4926 GCA_041918795.1 Azonexus sp.
CCTGCTTTTCCGCGCCGCGCGAGAAGGACGAGGCCGGGATGTTGGCGTAGGCCATGAACCAGGCGAAACCGGGCGGAATGAACTCGCCGTAGGGCACGAGGTGGTTCTTGCTGTAGGTCTGCGTCGGTGCAGCGCCCAGGCTGACCGCGCTGTTGAAATACGCCTGCTCGTCGCCGGTCAGCGTGCCGAGCACCAGATCGCCGCCCTGGCGGGCCGCCAGTTCCTTCAGCGAGTCCAGATAGGCCGGCGGCATCTGGTCGATGAACACCGGCAGCGCCGTTTCCGGTAGCAGGGTCAGTTGCGCCGGGTGGGCTTCGATCAGGTCGCGGTAGAGATTGAGCGTGCGAACGAAGGCTTCGGGACGGAATTTCATTTCCTGCGGAATGTTGCCCTGGATCAGCGCGACGCTGATCGGCGGGCCGTCCGGTGTGGTCCATTCGATCTGGCGCAGGCCGAAGCCGAGGGCGGCGATGGCGGCGAGCAGCGGCACGCCGAGGCGCCAGCGCAACAGAAGCGCGCCACACAGGGCGACGATGAAGCTCAGGCCGAAGACGCCGAACAGCGGCGCAAAGCCGGCCAAGGGGCTGGGCGGCGCTTGCGAGTAACCGAGGGCCAACCAGGGGAAGCCGGTGAAAATCCAGCTTTTCAGCCAGTCCACCGCAGCAGTCAGGCTGGCGAAGAAAAGCGCTTGCCGCCACAGGCTACCCGGTTGCCAGGCTTTGAACGCCCAGCCGGCGAACATCGGGAAGAGCGCCATGACGGCGCAGAACAGGAAGGCTGCCGGCCCGGCCAGCCACCACGGCATGCCGCCGAAGACGGAGAGGCTGACATAGACCCACGACACGCCGCACAGGAAGAAACCGAGGCCGAAGGCGAGGCCGGTGAGCAGGCCCTGGCGTCGGTCGTCGGCGCGTCGCAGCAGGGCGAAGAAACCGGCCCATACGATGGGCGCGAGCCAGAACAGGCCGAAGGGCGCAAAGCACAGGACGCCCGCCGCACCGCTCAGGGCGGCCAGGCCGTAGCGAACCAGCGGGTCATTCCCGCGTAGGCGGGAATCCAGAAATCCTGCGGGTCGGCCCCTGGATTCCCGCTTGCGCGGGAATGACGAATCAGGCGATTGCATCATTCTGCTTGGGTTTGGGCGGATCGACCAGCAGGGTGTACAGGCGGCGGCTATCGGCGCGCAGCACCTGGAAGCGCGTGCCGGCGATTTCCACGACCTCGTTGCGCTTCGGCATGCGCCCGAGTTGGCGCAGGATCAGGCCGCCGACGGTGTCGAACTCCTCGTCCGAGAAATCGGTGGCGAAGGCGGCGTTGAAATCCTCGATCTCGGTGCGCGCCTTGACGCGGTAGCGGCCGGTGGAGTCGAGGCGGATGTTGTCGTGCGCCTCGTCGAAGTCGTATTCGTCCTCGATGTCGCCGACGATCTGTTCCAGCACGTCCTCGATGGTGACCAGGCCGGCGACGCCGCCGTATTCGTTGACCACGATGGCCATGTGATTGCGCGACACGCGGAACTCGCGCAGCAGCACGTTCAGGCGCTTCGATTCGGGAATGAAGACGGCCGGGCGCAGCCAGTCGCGCAGGTCGAAGTGGTCTTCGGTCTGGATGCGCAGCAAGTCCTTGGCGAGCAGGATGCCAAGGACGTTGTCGCGGTCGCCGTCGACCACCGGGAAGCGCGAGTGGGCGGCTTCGATGACGGTCTTGACGATCTCGTCGAGCGGATCGTCGACGTCGATGGCGTCCATCTGGGCGCGCGGCACCATGACGTCGGTGACGCGGGTGTCGGCGGCGGCCAGCGCGCCTTCGATGATGGTCAGCGCATCGGCGTCCATCAGGTTGCGCTCGTAGGCGCTGTGCAGAATCTGCAGGAGCTGCTCGCGATCTTCGGGTTCGCGCAGCAGCAGGGAGGTCAGTCGTTCGATGAAACTCGGTTTACTGTCTGGGTCCATGGCGTTTAGGCAGCGTAGGGGTCGGGATAACCCAACGCGGCGAGAATCTCCCTTTCTTCGTCTTCCATTTCCTGGGCCTCGTCGTCGTTCTCGTGGTCCCAGCCTTGCAAATGCAGCATACCATGCACCGTCAGGTGCGCGTAGTGCGCGTCCAGCGGCTTGTTCTGCTCGGCCGCCTCGCGCGCCACGACGCTCGGGCAGATGACCAGGTCGCCCAGCACTACCGGCTCGGTGTCGTAGGGAAAGGACAACACGTTGGTCGCGTAGTCCTTGCCGCGGTATTCGTTGTTCAGTGCCTGGCCTTCTTCGGCATCGACCAGGCGGATGGTGATTTCGCCGCCGCCGACCAGCGCCGCGCGCGCCCAGCGTACGAAATCTGCGCGCAAGGGTAAGCCCTCACGGTTACAGGCATATTGCACGGACAGGTTAAGTCGATTGCTGGCGTTTTTCATAGGCGTCGACGATGCGGGCGACCAGCGGATGGCGCACCACGTCTTCCTTCTTGAACTGGGTGAAAGCGATGCCGCGCACGTCGCGCAGCACGTCGATGGCTTCCTTGAGGCCGCTCTTGTGGCCCTTGGGCAGGTCGACCTGGGTGATGTCGCCGGTGACCACGGCCTTGGCGCCGATGCCGATGCGGGTCAGGAACATCTTCATCTGCTCCGGCGTCGTGTTCTGCGCTTCGTCGAGGATGATGAAGGCGTGGTTCAGCGTGCGGCCGCGCATGAAGGCGAGCGGGGCGATTTCGATGGCGCGCTTCTCGTACAGCTTGCTGACGCGGTCGGCGCCCATCAGGTCGTATAGCGCGTCGTACAAGGGGCGCAGATAGGGGTCGATCTTCTGGGTCAGGTCGCCGGGCAGGAAGCCGAGACGTTCGCCGGCTTCGACCGCCGGGCGGGTCAGGATGATGCGCTCGACCAGGTCACGCTCGAAGGCGTCCACCGCCGAGGCGACGGCGAGGTAGGTCTTGCCGGTGCCGGCTGGGCCGATGCCGAAGGTGATGTCGTGTTCCTGGATCTGCTTCAGGTATTCGACCTGGCGCGGCGTGCGGCCGTGCAGCTCGGTCTTGCGCGTGATCAGTTGCGGGCCGTCGACCGGGCCTTCGGCAGCGCGCGATACGCGGCGCACCGGCGCATTGAGGAATTCGACCAGGCCGAGCTGGATTTCATCGACCGACAGCGGCGCGCGGGCCAGCGCGTAGAAGTGGCGGATGGCATCTGCGGTGCACTGGGCTTTTTCGCCCAAAACCGAAAAGCGCTCGTTGCGCCGGCGGATGGTGACATCGAAGCCGGTTTCGATCTGGCGGATGTTTTCGTCGAGCGGGCCGCACAGGTTGGCCAGTTGCGCGTTGTCGATCGGCGCCAGGGCGAACTCGATCGGCTTGGTTTTGGGAGCCGTTTTCCTGGCAGGAGCAGCCCGCCCCGTGGCGTTAGTCTTCGCGGATGACAATCTCGCCTCGCAGGCTGTGCGGCAACGCTTCGGTGATGCGGACGTCGACAAAGGTATTGATCAGGCGCGGGTTGCCGGCGAAATTCACGATGCGGTTGTTGTCCGTGCGGCCAGCCAGTTCGTTGGCGTCCTTCTTCGAGGTGCCTTCGATCAGCACGCGCTGCACGCTGCCGACCATGGACTTGCTGACGGCTTGCGCCAGTTCGTCGATGCGCTTTTGCAGGCGGGCCAGACGCGCCGATTTCACCTCGGCCGGCGTGTCGTCGGCCAGTTCCAGCGCCGGGGTGCCGGGGCGGGGGCTGTAGATGAAGGAGAACGAGGCGTCGAACTCGACATCGTCGATCAGCTTCATGGTCTTTTCAAAATCCTCATCCGTCTCGCCGGGGAAGCCGACGATGAAGTCGGTGGACAGCGAAATGTCCGGCCGCGCCGCGCGCAGCTTGCGGATGATGGACTTGTATTCGAGCGTCGTGTAGCCGCGCTTCATCGCCGCCAGCACGCGGTCGGAGCCAGCCTGCACCGGCAGGTGCAGGTGCGACACCAGCTTCGGCACCTTGGTATAGGTGTCGATCAGACGCTGGCTCATCTCGCGCGGGTGCGAGGTCGTGTAGCGGATGCGCTCGATGCCTGGCACCTCGGCGATGTACTCGATCAACATCGCCAGGTCGGCCTTCTCGTCGGTGCCTTCCATGTCGCCACGGTAGGCATTCACGTTCTGGCCGAGCAGGGTGACTTCGCCGACGCCGTGGGCGGCCAGGTCGGCCACCTCGGTCAGCACGTCGTTGAACGGGCGCGATACTTCGCCGCCACGGGTATAAGGCACGATGCAGAAGGTGCAGAACTTGGAGCAACCTTCCATGATCGACACGAAAGCTGTCGCGCCCTTCACCTCGGAAGGCGGCATGGCGTCGAATTTCTCGATCTCGGGGAAGGAGACATCGACCGCCGCCTTGCCCTTTTCCTTGCGCTCGGCGATCAGCTGCGGCAGGCGGTGCAGGGTCTGCGGGCCGAACACGATATCGACGTAGGGTGCGCGGGCGACGATGGCATCGCCTTCCTGGCTGGCCACGCAGCCGCCGACGCCGATCACCAGGTTCGGGTTCTGCTGCTTCAGGTGCTTGACCCGGCCGAGGTCGTGGAATACCTTCTCCTGCGCCTTTTCGCGCACCGAGCAGGTATTGAACAGGATGATGTCGGCTTCTTCGGGATTGTCGGTCTTGACGATGCCTTCGGAGGCGTTGAGCACGTCGGCCATCTTGTCCGAATCGTACTCATTCATCTGGCACCCGAAAGTGCGGATGAACAGCTTTTTGGTCATGGAAATGCTTTGAGAATCAGTGGGCGCCGCTTCGGCAAGCTGGCGGCAGGAAAGTTTCGCATTATAACGCGGTTGACCATTTTGCCGCCTCCCCACTATAATTCGCGCCCTCTAAGCGTGGTGATGTAGCTCAGACGGTTAGAGCGGTGGATTCATAACCCACAGGTCGGCAGTTCGATTCTGCCCATCACCACCAGTAATACCCAA
>JAYRUZ010000155.1:0-4871 GCA_041918795.1 Azonexus sp.
CCTTGCGGCGGACGGGGGTTGAATCTTGGGGCGACATACCGGGATCGAACCGGTGACACCTGGAATCACAATCCAGTGCTCTACCGACTGAGCTAATGCCGCCGTCGAAGAAGGCGCGCATTGTACGGTGCACATTCGCTTCTGTCTACAGGCTTCGCGATTTTTTTGCCGATTTATCAAGAAGCGCCCGGCCGTTCGGTAAAGATAGCGCCCGTGATATGATTGGCGGTTTCACTTTTCGCCGTTGAAGCCACAAGGAATTTTCATGGAAGCCACCACCGTACAAGCCAACGAACTCGAACGCCGCGTCGACCTGTCCATCGCTATCGCCGATGTCGAAAAGGAAATGGAACAGCGCCTGAAGCGCATGGGCAAGAACATGAAGGTGCCCGGCTTCCGTCCGGGCAAGGTGCCGTTCAACATCGTCAAGCAGCAATACGGTGATCAGGCTCGTCACGAAGTGCTGGCCGAAGAACTCGACCGCGTTTTCGGCAGCACGGTAACCGAACAAAAGATTCGCGTCGCCGGCTATCCGCGCATTGAGCCGAAGACCACCGAAAGCACTACCCACCTCGAATTCACCGCCATTTTCGAAACCTATCCGGAATTTGCCCTCGGCGACCTGTCCACCGCAGCAGTTGAGCGCCCGGTGCTGGAAGTTGGTGCAACCGAAGTCGACCAGACCCTCGACATCCTGCGCAAGCAACGCGTTTCCTACGAAACCGTCGACCGTGCCGCCGCCAAGGATGACCGTGTCGTTATCGACTTCCTCGGCAAGAAGGACGGCGAGCCGTTCCAGGGCGGTTCGGCCAACGATTACCCGTTCGTTCTCGGCCAGGGCATGATGCTGCCGGACTTCGAAAAGGCCGTTGAAGGTTCCAAGGCTGGCGAAGCCAAGACCTTCGACCTGACCTTCCCGGCCGACTATTTCGCCAAGGATCTGGCTGGCCAGACCGTCCAGTTCGAAATCACCGTCAAGCAAGTGCAAGCTCCGAAGCTGCCGGAAGTTGATGCTGACTTCGCCAAGAGCATGGGTGTGGCCGACGGCGACGTCGAGAAGATGCGTAGCGAGATCGAAGGCAACCTGAAGCGCGAAGTGAAGCGCCGCATTGAAGGCCAGGTCAAGGAACAGGTCATGGAAGCCCTGCTCAAGGCCAACCCGATCACGGTGCCGAACGCACTGGTTGAAATGGAAGTGCAACGCCTGATGCAGGCAGCTCGCCAGGACATGGAACAGCGCGGCATGCAGACCAAGGATTTCCCGATCCAGGCGGAATGGTTCGCCGACCAGGCCAAGCGTCGCGTCACCCTTGGTCTGATTCTTGCTGAAGCCGTGAAGACGGAAAAGCTTCAGGCAACCCCGGAGCAAGTGCGTGCGATGGTCGAAGAAACCGCCGCCTCCTACGAGCAACCGGAAGAAGTGATTCGTTGGTACTACGCTCAACCGCAACGCCTGCAGGAAGTCGAAGGCATCGCGATAGAGAACAACGTGGTTGCGTGGGTGCTTGGCAAGGCCAAGGTCACCGACAAGGCTGCAGTTTTTGATGAACTGATGGGTCAGAAGCAGTAAGCTAGAAGCTGTCGCAAACACGACAAACGTAGCTAACAAGACCAATCAATACTCAACAGACAAGGGCTGACATGAATATCGACAACGCAAACAACTGGGATCCGCAGGCTCTGGGCCTCGTCCCGATGGTGATCGAACAGAGCGGACGCGGTGAACGCGCGTTCGACATCTATTCGCGCCTGTTGAAGGAGCGGGTGATCTTTCTTGTCGGCCCGGTCAACGATGCCAGCGCCAACCTGGTCGTCGCCCAATTGCTGTTCCTTGAAGCAGAAAATCCGGACAAGGACATCTATTTCTACATCAACTCGCCGGGCGGTTCAGTGACGGCCGGCATGTCGATCTACGACACCATGCAGTTCATCAAGCCGGACGTGTCGACCCTGTGCATCGGCCAGGCTGCTTCGATGGGGGCCTTCCTGCTCTGCGCTGGCGCCAAGGGCAAGCGTTTCGCCCTGCCCAACTCGCGCGTGATGATCCATCAGCCGCTGGGTGGCTTCCAGGGTCAGGCTTCGGACATTGCGATTCACGCCAAGGAAATCCTCTCCATCAAGGACAAGCTCAACCGCATCATGGCCGAACACACCGGCCAGCCGCTGGAGCGCCTGGAGCGCGATACCGACCGCGACAACTTCATGTCAGCTGACGATGCAACCGAATACGGTTTGATCGACAAGGTGCTAACCCGCCGCGACGCGGCCTGATCCGGGAGACGACAATGTCCAAGGGAACCCAGGAAAAACTGCTCTATTGCTCGTTTTGCGGCAAGAGCCAACATGAGGTCAAAAAGCTGATCGCCGGTCCGTCGGTGTTCATCTGCGACGAATGCATCTCGCTGTGCAACGACATCATCCGCGACGAACTGCCGGAAGAAGCCGCCAAGGCTGGCGGCTCCGACCTGCCGACGCCGCGCGAGATCAGTTCCATTCTCGACCAGTACGTCATCGGCCAGGAAGTCGCCAAGCGCATCCTGTCGGTTGCGGTCTACAACCACTACAAGCGCCTGCGCCACACCGCCCGCAATGCGGACGATGTCGAGCTGGCCAAGAGCAACATCCTGCTGATCGGCCCCACCGGCTCCGGCAAGACCTTGCTCGCCCAGACGCTGGCTCGTCTGCTCAATGTTCCCTTCGTGATGGCCGATGCCACCACATTGACCGAGGCCGGCTACGTCGGCGAGGACGTCGAGAACATCATCCAGAAGCTGCTGCAGAAATGCGACTACGATGTCGAGAAGGCGCAGCAAGGCATCGTTTATATCGACGAAATCGACAAGATTTCGCGCAAATCAGACAATCCTTCAATCACCCGTGACGTTTCGGGTGAAGGCGTGCAGCAGGCCCTGCTCAAGCTGATCGAAGGCACCACCGCCTCGATTCCGCCGCAAGGTGGCCGCAAGCACCCGAACCAGGACTTCGTCCAGGTCGACACCACGAATATCCTCTTCATCTGCGGCGGCGCCTTTGCCGGCCTGGAAAAGGTCATCAACAACCGCTCCGAAAAGGGCGGCATCGGCTTTGGTGCCGAGGTGAAGAGCAAGGAAGACAAGAAGGAAGTCGGCAAGATCCTGCAGGACGTCGAGCCGGAAGACCTGATCAAGTTTGGTCTGATTCCCGAACTGATCGGCCGCCTGCCGGTTATCGCCACGCTGAACGAACTGGAAGAAGCTGCCCTCATCCAGATCCTGACCGAACCGAAGAACGCACTGGTCAAGCAGTACCAGAAGCTGTTCGGCATGGAAACCGTCGAACTGGAAATTCGTCCAACCGCACTCTCCGCCATCGCCAAGAAGGCGCTGGAGCGGAAAACCGGCGCCCGCGGCCTGCGCTCGATCATGGAGCAGGTGCTGCTCGACACGATGTACGAACTCCCAGGCATGGAGAATGTCGAAAAGGTGGTCGTCGATGAAAACACGATTACCGGCGACACAGCCCCTCTGCTCATCTACGCCGACCAGCCCAAGGTATCCGGTTCGAACTGAGCTCCCTGGGGCTTGAAATCCGGTTTCCCGCCCCCAGCTAGGGGGCACTTACCCTTTAAAGGCTTGTAATGTCGAACCCCAACACCCTTACGGAAACCGTCGAACTGCCGCTGCTGCCGTTGCGCGATGTCGTCGTGTTTCCGCACATGGTCATCCCGCTGTTCGTCGGCCGTCCGAAATCCATCAAGGCCCTCGAGATGGCCATGGAGTCCGGCAAGCATATCCTGCTGGTTGCCCAGAAATCTGCCGCCAAGGACGAACCTGAGCCGGCCGACCTGTACCACATCGGCTGCATGGCCAACATTCTGCAGATGCTCAAATTGCCGGACGGCACCGTCAAGGTGCTGGTCGAAGGGACGCAGCGCGCCCGCGTCGAAGCAGTCGAGGTGCAATCCTCCGTCTTCATGGCTACTGCTACCCCGCTGCCGGCTGGCAGCATCGAAGATCACGAAATCGAGGCCATGCGTCGTGCCGTGGTCGCCCAGTTCGACCAGTTCGTCAAGCTGAACAAGAAGATTCCGCCGGAGGTTCTTTCCTCCATCGGCGGCATCGAGGATGCCGGCCGTCTGGCCGACACCATCGCCGCCCACCTGCCGCTCAAGTTGGAGCAGAAGCAGGAAGTGCTGGAGATGGAGAGTATTCGTGACCGGATCGATCGCCTGCTATCGCAACTCGAAGCCGAAATCGACATCCTGCAAGTGGAAAAGCGTATCCGTGGCCGCGTCAAGCGCCAGATGGAGAAGAGCCAGCGCGAGTACTACCTGAACGAACAGGTCAAGGCCATCCAGAAGGAACTCGGCGAAGGTGAAGAAGGCGCTGACCTGGAAGAGCTGGATAAGAAGATCAAGGCCGCCGGCATGAGCAAGGAAGGTCTGGTCAAGGCACAGGGAGAACTGAAGAAGCTTCGCCTGATGTCGCCAATGTCGGCCGAAGCCACTGTCGTGCGCAACTTCATCGAAACACTGATTGGTCTGCCCTGGCGCAAGAAGACTCGCATCAGCAAGGATCTGCGCGAAGCCGAGAAGATTCTCGACACCGACCACTTCGGCCTGGAAAAGGTCAAGGAGCGCATCGTCGAATATCTTGCCGTGCAACAGCGCGTCGACAAGGTCAAGGCGCCGATCCTGTGCCTGGTTGGCCCTCCGGGCGTCGGCAAGACCTCGCTTGGCCAGTCGATTGCCAAGGCAACCAACCGCAAGTTCGTGCGCATGGCGCTTGGCGGCGTGCGTGACGAAGCTGAAATCCGCGGCCACCGTCGTACCTATATCGGCTCCATGCCGGGCAAGATTCTGCAAAGCCTGACCAAGGTCGGCGTGCGCAACC
>JAYRUZ010000156.1:0-4838 GCA_041918795.1 Azonexus sp.
CCGATCACGATGGCGCGGCGCTCGGCTGGCGGTGCGTGGCGGTTCGGCCGGCGCGAGCGGAAGCGGCCGCTCAGCATCTGCCGCTTGCCGGCGAAGCCGGGGCGTTTTTCCAGGTCGAACTCAGCGGCTTGCAAGGCTTCCCGCACCTGGCCGGCGACCGACCAGGTAGCCAGCGTGGCGCCGGGTGCAGCGAGGCGGGCGAGCGATTTGCACAGTTCGGGCGTCCACAGCTCCGGGTTTTTGGCCGGTGAGAAACCGTCGAGGTAGAAGGCATCGACCGAAGCGTCGATGGCACGCAGTTGCTGCGTGGCGTCGCCGAAGATCAGGGTCAGGACGACGTGGTGATTGTCGAGGTGCAGGCGATGCACGCCGGGCGTCAGCGGCGGCCAGTGTTGTTGCAGCTCGGCGGCGAGGTCGGCAAATTCCGGCCAGGCTTGCTGGGCGATGGCGAGATCGGCGGCCGAGAAGGGGTGTTTTTCGAAGGAGACGAAATGCAGGCGCTGGCAGCGTTGCGGATCGTCGCGCCAGGCGCGCCAGGTGGCAAGAAAGTTCAGCCCCAGCCCGAAGCCGGTTTCGAGGATGACGAAGCGGTGCTGGCCCTGCCAGCGTTGCGGCAGGTCGTTGCCGGCGAGAAAAACGTGCTGCGCCTGCTGCGGGCCGCCGTGGGCGGAGTGATAAACGTCGCCGAAGCTGGCCGACCAGGGCGTGCCGTCGTCGGCGAATTCGAGGCGGGCGGGGACGAGCGGGGCGATCACACGCTCAATGCAGCAGGCCGTGTTTTTCCGGGCTGCCGGCGAGCGGCGGAACCGGCGTTTCGGCGACGGGCGCGCTGGCGTAGTCGAGCGTCAGATCCCATTTCGCCTTGTCGCCGGCAGCGCGCAGCATGGCGCACAGGGCCTGCAGCAGGCCGGCATCGAGCACCAGGTTGAAGCTGCGCTCGCGGCCTTCGCGGAAGGTCAGGTGGATGGCGCCATCGCTATGCTTGGTCAGTTGGCACTCGCTGGCGAGCAGCGGCGTCGCGCCGAGCGGGAAGGTCGAGTCGGCGTCGCGGAAAGGTTCGTCGAAAGTGGCGTTGGCCGAGCTGTCGTTAGCCTCCGGGTTGCTGTCCATGGCCGGAACGATCAGCGGTGCGGCGACCAGGTCGACCAGGCGCGGCCACAGCTTGCGCAGGAAGCGGCGGGTCAGGAAGATGCGGAATTCCTCGTTGGCCTGCGTGGCGACGCGCAGGATCAGGCGATCCTGCACGGTGTCATGGGCGACCTGAATCTGGCGCAGTTGCATCTATTTCACCCCGTTCAGAACGTCGACAAGGATGATGATGCGCCGGATTCCCTTGCGCGACCAGCGCTGGAACAGACCGGCGAAGGTGGCCAGACGATTCATCAGCGGCAGGCCGCGGCGGATGATGGCCTTGATCTTGTCATTCGGATTGGCGGCGAAATAACGGTCGAGCAATTGCGGCAGCAACTGGCGCGATTCGCTCTCGACGATGGGGCCGGCCAGCGAGATGGAATTCAGGAAAAGGACGAGATCGGCCGCCTGTGCTGCGGTGGACGGCAGGAATTCGCCAAAATTCTCTTCGAAGTCGATGCGGTAGCTCTGGCCGTCCTGCATCGTGATGTTCTTGATCTGGGCGCCGCCATGCCAGAACCCGGCGCGGTGGAATTCGCCAAGCTCGGTGGCCAGCCGTGGCAACTCGCGCCGCCATTCCTCGGCCGTCCATTGCTCCAGCAGCGTGGCGACGACGGTGCCGCAGTAGTCGAGCACGAAGAATTCCGGCGTTACCAAGGCCACATGCGGCACACGCATGCTGGCCGCGGCCATCGTCTGCAGTCGCTTGGCCTCGTACTCCATGCTGCCGGATGCTTCCGACAAGGCCAGCGTGCGCAGGGGCAACGGCTGCCCGGTCAGGTGCTTGACCACCCAGCGCATGAACAGCGTCTGGATCAATTTGCGCGGCTTGGCCGCCAGCTTCTTGACGACGTAGCGCTTGCCTTCATGTTCAAAAACCAGCGCCCGGCTATGGTGGGTCGCCAGTCGGGCACGGGCAGCGGCTTCGAGGGTTTGCAGGTTTTCGTTCACCAGGAACTCAGATTTGACCAGGTCAGGGGACAGACCTGGATTCCCGCTTTCGCGGGAATGACGTATTTAGTGAAATCAGCGCCGATGGTCGAGCGAGCGCAGCCAGAACAAGGCGCAGGCGAGCGCCGCATAGCAGCGCTATGCAAGCTCGTCTGCAACGCCGTTATGGCAAGCGCAGCCGACCATCATCACTCGGGGCGCATGGAGGGGAAGAGGATGACATCCCGAATTGCCGGGCTGTCGGTCAGCAACATGATCAAACGATCGATGCCGATGCCGCAGCCACCGGTCGGCGGCAGGCCATATTCCAGCGCGCGGATGAAGTCGGCGTCGTAGTACATCGCTTCCTCGTCGCCGGCATCCTTGGCCTTGGCCTGTTCCTGGAAGCGGGCCGCCTGGTCTTCGGCGTCGTTCAGCTCGGAGAAACCGTTGGCGATTTCGCGGCCGACGATGAACAGCTCGAAGCGCTCGGTGATTTCCGGGTTGGTGTCGGAAGCGCGGGCCAGCGGCGACACTTCGACCGGGTAATCGATGATGAAGGTCGGCTCCCAGCACTTGGCTTCGGCGCAGGCTTCGAACAGTTGCAGTTGCAGGCTGCCGAGGCCGCCCGGCTTGACCTTCTCGCCGAAGGCGACGATCTTGGCCTTGAGGAACTCGGCGTCGGCCAGTTGCTCGTTGCTGAAGTCCGGCTGTTCGCGCTGGATGGCCTGCAGGATGGTCAGGCGATGGAAGGGCTTGGACAGATCCAGCACGCGACCCTGGTATTCGAACACTTCCTTGCCCAGCGCCTCGCGCGCGGCCTGACGGATCAGGCCTTCGGTGAAGTCCATCAGCGTGTGGTAGTTCGCGTACGCCTCGTAGAACTCCATCATGGTGAATTCGGGGTTGTGGCGCGGGCTGAGGCCTTCGTTGCGGAAGTTGCGGTTGATTTCGAAGACCTTCTCGAAGCCGCCGACCACCAGGCGCTTCAGGTAGAGCTCGGGCGCGATGCGCAGGAACTGCTGCATGTCGAGCGCGTTGTGGTGCGTGACGAAGGGCTTGGCCGCGGCGCCGCCGGGAATCGGGTGCATCATCGGCGTTTCGACTTCCATGAAGCCGTGGCCGGTCATGTAGCTGCGGATCGACGAAACGATGGCCGAACGGGCGCGGAAGGTGAAGCGCGTTTCCTCGTTCATGATCAGGTCGACGTAGCGCTGGCGATACTTCATTTCCTGATCGGCCAGGCCGTGGAACTTGTCCGGCAGTGGGCGGATCGACTTGGTCAGCAGGCGGACTTCGCTGGCCTGGATGGTCAGCTCGCCGGTCTTGGTCTTCATCAGGGTGCCGACGACGCCGAGGATGTCGCCCAAATCCCAGGTCTTGAAGGCAGCGTAGCTTTCCTCGCCGACCTTGTCGCGTGCGACGTAAACCTGGATGCGGCCGGAAACGTCCTGCAGCGTGGCGAACGACGCCTTGCCCATGACGCGCTTGAGCATCATGCGACCGGCGACCTTGACTTCGACCGGCAGGCCTTCGAGTTCCTCGGTGGATTTTTCACCGTAGCCTTCGTGCAGCTTCTGCGCAGTGTTCTCGCGCTGGAAGTCGTTCGGGAAAGCTTGACCGGTCTTGCGCCATTCGGCAAGCTTCGCCCGACGTTCGGCGATGATGTGGTTTTCGTCTTGCTGGATGGGTTGTTCGGCGTTCGACATGAAAAAGTCCTTGAAAAACAGAGAGCGAGCCGATGGCTAGCTTAAAACGTGTTATTTTCGCCGATTACCCCCGGTCGGAACAAGGGCGGCGCCGCTCTGAGCGCAACGAAAGCCATCATTCCTTACCGGGCGATGCCGCGGGCGCAGGGAGTACAGCTTGAATATTCTATTGGTCGATTCCTCTCCGATTTACCGGGAGATACTGCAGCAATACCTCAGCCATTTCCCCGGCGTGCAGGTGACGCTGGCTCGTTCGCGCCAGGAGGCGATGGAGCTTCTGGCGGCGACGAAATTCGATTTTTTCGTCGTTTCCGGCCAGTTGCCCGATAGCGATGGCGTGTCATTTTCCCGCGAACTGCGCCAGTTGGGCCATGCCCGCGTCGAGCCGGTCGTGCTGCTGACGGCGACGCCGAGCGCCGAATTGGCCGCAGCAGCGACGCAGGCTGGCGTCACCGAACTGTTCCGCAAGCAGGATATCGACGAACTGCTGCGCTTCATGCGCCATTACGTCGAGCTGATGCAGCCGATGCGCTGCCGCATCCTGTATATCGAAGATGCCCGCGATCAACGCATGGTGCTCGAGGAGTTGCTGCGCTCCTGGGGCGTCCGGGTCGATGCCTTCGCGCTGGCCGACGAGGCCTGGCAGGCTTTTTCCGAAAACGATTACGACCTCGTGCTGTGCGATGTCGTGTTGGGCGGCCGGATGACCGGGCCGCGCCTGATCAACCGCATCCGTCGCCTGCCGTTGCCCAAGGGCGGGGTGCCCATCCTGGCGGTCACTGCCTTCGACAATCCGGGGCGGCGTATCGAGTTGTTCCAGCTGGGCGTCGACGATTACGTGCAGAAACCGATCCTCGACGAGGAATTGCGGTCGCGCATCCATAACCTGCTGGTCCGCAAGCGCGCCGTCGAACGCAGCGAAATGCTGCTCTCGGCAACGGCTCTCGGTGTGGCCATCGTCGACCGGGCCGGATGCATCGAGACCCTCGACGACAATGCCCGGGCGATGTTCGGGCTGGAATCCTGCGACTGCACCCAGCAGGCCCCCATGCTCGGCTTGCAGGCCGA
>JAYRUZ010000157.1:0-4810 GCA_041918795.1 Azonexus sp.
CCGACGTAGTCGAGGCTGTCGCTCTTGAAGCAGTTCCAGAATTTATTGCTTTCTTGCCAGGGATATTCGGTCGACCGGGGTTTGACCTTGGCCAAGCGCTCGATCACGGAACGGTGGACCTTGAGATAGGAAACTCCGTCCCGCTTGTTGTAGCTGCTGCTCTCCGTGTAGCGCTGCAGGTCGCGCGACTGGCGATGGTAGAGGACGGACCAGGGCAGACTCTTTTCCGGGTCGTGGCTCTTGCAGAGTCGATCTTCCGGCACACCGGCGCCCGGCGGCAACAGCCCCGTCGGGCGCAACTTGCCGATCATCCAGTTCAGCGACACGCCACCCAGCAGGCTGTCCTGATAGCCGCCGCCAACATCGGCGTGCGCACCGGAGAACCAGACTTCGTCGACATGGCTGTCGAGATAAGCGGCGTAATCCTTCTCGGCAATGCCGCAATCGGTCAGCAGATGCGGCCGCGTCAGCAGGATGGGCGTGAAGATGCGCTCGCGGTCGTCGTCGATCGATGTGGCGTGATAGGCCTGCTTGACGTTGCACAGCTGGTCGCCGTAGCGACTGTTCGGCACGTCGACATTGGGCGCATAGTCGGGCACGCCAAGCGCCTCGACGGTGTCCCACAAGCCCATGACCTCGACACCGACCGGCGGAGCGATGCGCAGGCCGAGTTGTTGCAGCGCACTGTCGATTTGCTCCCGCCGTTCAGCCAGGCTGGCCTTGCCCTTGAACGCCGCATAAACGATATCAGCCACATGGCTAGCAGGATATTCCCAGCGCTCGGGGAGACCGGCACTGTTGAGCATCGAGGCGAGAATCCGCCCGGAATAGGCGCCGCGGCTGAAGCCGAAGATGTAGATCTGGTCGCCCGGCGAATAGTTTTCCAGCAGGAAAGCGTAGGCATCCCGGACCCGCTGGCCGATGCCCCAGCCCATCGCCATGCCGAGTACCTTGCCGTCGGCGCCAACGCCCTCGATGTAAATGGTCGAAATCGAGACGTCGGTCCGTTTCTGCAGCGAGACCAGCGAGTGCAGGCGTTTGATGTTGGTATCGGACTCTTCGTCGTTGGCCGTACCGTCGAAGAAAACGGCGATCTTGTGCGGCGCGCCGTTGTGCTGCGCCAGTTTCTTGGGCGACAGCGCGCAAGCGCTCAACAAGGGCAAGACCAGTAAAGCCAGGAAATAACGCTTCAAGCTGTCGATCGACATGACTGCCTCCTTTGCCGGTGAGTCAAGGCCCACCCTGTGAACATCAACTGATTCAGGCAGCGATGGGCGCTGCCAACGAAGCGGGCCTGGATTTTTCAGGACATCGGAAGCACTACCGTCATCCAATCCGGATAGTCAATATAGATTCTTTCGACATTTAACAACAGGCCAGAAATCTGCCGTTTCAGACAGTGCACCGCAGCAGTGCGGCTTGATGTGCCGGATTTGCCCAGGCACGCTATCCACACCTCCCCGAAGGCAAGGTCTGGAGGGCATCTTGCGCGCAAAACAATCCAATAGTCATAGCCAAAGGAAGGACCGGACCTTTCAAAGGGTGTATCATTTTTGTAACTTAACTCCATCCACCGGCTTGACGATGACCCTCCTTCCCAAAATTCTGCTGCTGATCGGCCTGGCGTGCCCTGGCCTGCTGTCGGCAACAACTTTGAAGGTGGTCAGCGACGACAACTACCCGCCCTACGTTTTTCGCGATGCCGACGGTCAGCCGCAGGGTTATCTGGTCGACTTGTGGAAGCTGTTCGCGGAAAAAACCGGTAGCGCCGTCGACTTCGTTCCGATGCGCTGGGCCGAGGCGCAGCGGCAGATCCTGGCCGGCGAGGCCGAGGTCATCGATGCCATTTTCAAAACCGAGCCGCGCCTGCAGAAGTACGAATTCTCGGCACCGTATGCCCGCCTGCCGGTGGGCATCTATTCGCATCGCTCGATTACCGGCATCGCCTCGCCCACATCGCTGCGCGGCTTTCAGGTGGGCGTACAGGACGGCGACGCCTGCATCGACCGGCTGGAAAGCAAAGGCATCCATAACCTGGTCCGCTACGCCAACAACGACGCGATCCTCGATGCCGCGCTGGCCGGGCAAATCCGGATTTTCTGCCTGGACGAATACCCGGCCAATTTCTACTTGAACCAGCGCCATGCGCAGGATGAATTCACCAAGGCCTTCGAGCTCTATCAAGGTGAATTCCACCGCGCCGTACGCAAGGGCGACACTGCCCTGCTCGCCCAGGTCGAAAACGGCATGGCGAAAATCAGCGAAAGCGAAAAAGCGGCGCTGATGAAGAAATGGATGGGTTCGCCCATCCCTACCCAGCAATACGGCGACATTGTCCTGATCGTCGTGGTCAGCCTGCTGGGCGTCGGCGTCCTGCTCGGCTTGTGGATCAGTCTGCTGCGCCAGGCGGTACGCAAGAAGACCGCCGAGGTCATGCTGGAAAAAGCCAACCTGAGCGCGCTCGTTCAGAACATTCCGGATCTGGTCTGGGTGAAGAATTCGGAAGGGGTTTATCTGAGTTGCAACGCGCAATTCGAGCGTTTCTACGGCAAACCGGCGCAGCAGATCATTGGCCGAACCGACGACGATTTCGTCAGCCGGGAGCTGGCCGACTTCTTCCGGGAAAACGACCGCCTCGCGATGGCAAGCGATGGCACGCGCAAGAACGAGGAGTGGCTGACCTTTGCCGGAGAAACGGAGCCGCGCTTGTTCGAAACCCTGAAAACGGGCATTCGGGGCGACGACGGCAAGATGATCGGCGTGCTTGGCGTTGCCCGCGATATCAGCGAGCGTTTCCGCGCCGAGCAGACTGAACGACGCGCCGCCCGCGCCCTCAAGCTGCTGGGTGACTGCAACTACGTGCTGGCCCAGGCCGAAAGCGAAGCGGCCATGCTCGAACGCATCTGTCGCCTGGTCGTCGAGTCGGGCGGCTATCTGATGACCTGGATCGGGTTCGCCGAGCACAATGTGGAAAAGAACGTTCGCCCGGTCGCGCAATGGGGCGACAGCACCAATTACCTGCGCGATGCGCGCATTTCATGGGACGAAGCCAATGAACGCGGCCAGGGTCCGACCGGCAAGTGCATCCGTTCCGGCCAGGTGCAGATCAACCAGAACTACCTGACCGACCCGGCCATGCTGCCCTGGCGCAATGCGGCCCAGGCCCGCGGCTTCCAGTCCAGCGCTTCGCTGCCGCTGCAAACGCCCGACCAGCGAACCTTCGGCACCTTGACCATCTACTCGCGCGATCCGGATTCGTTCAATCCGAGCGAAGTGGCGCTGCTCGAGGAAATGGCGCACAACATCTCCTTCGGCATCGACAAGTTGCGCGACCGCGACCTGCGCCTGGCAGCCGAAGCCGCCACCCGCGCCAAGAGCGTTTTCCTGGCCAACATGAGCCACGAAATCCGTACGCCGCTCAACGCCATCACCGGCATGGTGCACATGCTGCAACGCACGCCGCTGAGCGGCGAACAATCCGACAAGCTCGGCAAGATCGAGACCGCCAGCCGGCACCTGATCTCGATCATCAACGACATCCTCGACCTGTCCAAGATCGAGGCCGGCAAGTTCGTGCTGGAAGAAGCGCCGGTATCGGTCGAGAGCATCGTCGGCAATGTCATGTCGATGATCCACGGGCGCGCCGAGGCCAAGGGCCTGCGCCTGTGCAGCGAAATCGCTCCGCTGCCGGCCAATCTGATCGGCGACCCGACGCGCTTGCAGCAAACCCTGCTCAACTATGCGATGAATGCCGTCAAGTTCACGCCGGCCGGCCGCGTAACCCTGCGCGTGAATACGGTGGAAGAAACTGCCGAGAGCGCACTGATTCGCTTCGAAGTCGAGGATACCGGCATCGGCATCGCCCCCGAGGTAGTCAGCCGGCTATTCGCCGAATTCGAGCAGGCTGACAACTCGACGACGCGCCGCTATGGCGGCACCGGCCTGGGCCTCTCCATCGTCCGCCACCTGAGCCATTTGATGGGCGGCAAGGCCGGTGTCAGCAGCGTTCCCGGCAGCGGCAGCACCTTCTGGTTCACCGTCCGCCTGCAGCGCAGTGCGCCGGTCGCGGCACCAACCGCCGATCTGCCGGCCGATGTCGAAGGTGCGCTGCGCGAACAATATGCCGGCAAGATCGTCCTGCTCGTCGAGGACGAACCGATCAACCAGGAAATCTCCCGCATGCTGCTCGAAGATGCCGGCCTGCAGGTCGAGCTCGCTGCCGACGGCCTCGAAGCCGTGGCCAAGGCCGAAACCAGGCACTACGACGCGATCCTGATGGACATGCAAATGCCGCGCATGGACGGCCTGGAAGCCGCGCGCCGCATCAAGCAACGCCCGGAGGCCTCCACCGTGCCGATCATCGCCATGACCGCCAATGCCTTCGCCGAGGATAGAGAAAACTGCTTCTCCGCCGGCATGTGCGATTTCGTCGCCAAGCCGGTCGATCCCGAGCTTTTGTACGGCACCCTGCTCAAATGGCTGGGTAAAACCGGCTAAACTCGCGGGGTTTGGCCAACGCCGCCACCCGTCATGCCCGATACCCGCCCACCTGTCATCGCCGCCATCGTCACCCGCGCCTCGGGTGAAGCCAACCGCCTGATCGCCGACTTCGCCGTCCGCCACCAGGCGGCCGGCTGGCGCATTCGCGGCCTGATCCAGGAGCAACCGGAATGCGACGACGGCTGCCGCATTTTCGTGGTCGACCTCGATGACGGCACGCGCTACCCGATCACCCAGGATCTCGGCCCCGGCGCCGAATCCTGCGGCCTCGACCCATCGCTGATCGCCGAGGCCAGCCGCGTCATGCGAC
>JAYRUZ010000158.1:0-4796 GCA_041918795.1 Azonexus sp.
GCCGCCGCCCAGCGTGTAATTGCCGACGAGCAGCGGGAAGAAATCCGGGTTGCCGCGCTCGATGGCTGGCAGGCCGAGATACACATGAGCCTGGCTGGCCGGGTGGGCCAGCTTGCTGACACCGCCTTTGGGTGGCGTCGGGGGCGCCGGCAGCGCGGCTTTTTCACCCTTGGGCAGGCCGGCGGCGATCGATTCGGCAATCTGCTCCGCCTCGGCGCGCGACAGGTCGCCGACCAGCGTGATGCTGGCATTGGCCGCCGTGTAGTAGCGGGCATGGAAGGCGGCGAGGTCGTCGCGGCTGACCGCCATCACGCTTTCCGGCGTGGCTTGCTGGCCGTACGGGTGATTGGGGTACATGGCCGCCCAGAAGGCCTTGCCGGCGATGCTGTCGGGCCGGGTCATGGCTTCCTTGAGGCCGGCGATGGTGCGTGCCTTTTCGCGTTCGAAGACGGCGGCGTCGAAGCGCGGTTGCTGCACGATGCTGGTCAGGATGGCGAGCGCCGGGGCGCGCTTGTCCTTGGCGGCCAGGGTGCGCAGGCTGACGCTGGCGCGGTCGGTGTCGGCGCCGCCGCCGAGCGAGGCGCCGATGTCGGCCAGCTGTTCGGCGATGGCGGTTTCATCGAGCTTGCCGGCGCCGTTGTCGAGGGTAGCGCGGGTCAGGGCGGCGACGCCGGATTTCCCGGCCGGGTCGAACATGGAGCCGGCGGCGAAATCGACCTGGACGTCGAGGATGGGCAGCACCCGGCTTTCGACAAAATAGACGCGGGTGCCGGAGGGCGAAACCCAGTGTTCGATCTTGGCCGCGGCGAAGGCGGTTTGCGCCAGCAAAAGGGCGACTACTGCGGTGCACAGTCGTTTCATGGCAATTTTCATCAGTGACGGGTGGCGACGGCGGGACGGCGAGCCTTGCCATCCAGCGGCTGCGGATCGAGGACGCCGACGGTCAGGGTGTCGTCGGTGAAGTATTTGCGGGCAGCGGCCTGGACCTCGGCGGCCGTGACCTGCTGCAGCTTCTCCAGCATGCGGTTGAGGCCGCGATAGGGCAGGTTGGCCGATTCGATCTGGCCGATTTCCATGGCCTGGCCGAACATCGAGTCGAGCTTGTACACCTCGGCCGCCAACAATTGCGCCTTGGCGCGCTTCAGCTCGGCTTCGCTGATACCGCCCTTTTGCACGTGGGCGATTTCGGCGCGGATGGCGGCTTCGAGGTCGGCAATCGTCTTGCCTTCGGCCGGCGTGCCACTGACGTAGAGCATGCCGGGGCCGCGGGCGGTGCCGTCGTAGCCGATATCGACGGACAGCGCGACCTTGTCTTCGCGCACCAGCTTCTTGTTGAAGCGGGCAGCGTCGTGGCCATCCAGCACGGCGGCGAGCATTTCGAGGGCGTAGGGCTCGCTGTCCTTCTCGATGTCGCGCAACACGGGTGCCTTGTAGGCCATGATCAGGCTGGGCAACTCGGCCGGCGCCTTGACGGTGACGCGGCGCGTGCCTTCCTGCTTCGGCTCGACCTGCGGCTTGCGTGCCGGCAGGGCGCGGCCTTCGAGCGGGCCGTAGTATTTCTCGGCCAGGGCGAAGATTTCCTTGTGCTCGACGTCGCCGGTGATCACCACGTAGGCGTTGTTCGGTACGTACCACTGGTCGTACCAGGCCTTGGCGTCGGCGGCGCTCATCGTCTCCAGGTCGTTCATCCAGCCGATGATCGGCCGGCGATACGGGTGCGCCTGGTAGGCGACGGCGTTCATCTGCTCGAACAGCTTGGCCTGCGGGTTGTCATCGGTGCGCATGCGGCGCTCTTCCATGACGACCTTGATCTCCTGCTCGAATTCCTTGGCGTCCACGTTCAGGTGGCGCATGCGGTCGGCTTCGAGCTGCATCATCTCTTCCAGCTTTTCCTTCGGCACCTGCTGGAAGTAGGCCGTGTAGTCGCGGCTGGTGAAGGCGTTGTCGCGCCCGCCGGCAGCGGCGACGCGCTTGTTGAATTCGCCGGGGCCGACGCTGGGCGTGCCCTTGAACATCATGTGCTCGAGCACGTGGGCGACGCCGGACGCGCCATCGACCTCATCGGTGCTGCCGATGCGGTACCAGACCATTTGCACTGCCGTCGGCGCCCGGTGGTCTTCCTTGACGATGATGCGCAGGCCGTTCTTCAGCGTGGTTTCGTAGGGATTGGCCAAAGCTGCGGTGCACAGCCAGGGAGCCAGAAAAAATGGGATGAGGCGTTGCATTCTCATGGGATCGCGGGGCTTTCTATGAGGGCTTCTGCTAAAATCCAGGTCGATTTTGCATTGATTCGGGCGGCATCTTAACCGGCTTGCCGCCTCCCTGTCAGCCGGCTTAAGACCTCTAAATTCATGTTCAGTTTCCTGAAAAAATCCTCGCCCGACGCTGCAAGCGACGCGGCGGCCGAAACCGCCGCTGCGCCTTCATGGCGCGAACGCCTGTTCAAGGGGCTGGCCAAGACGCGCGCCCAGTGGGGCGGCAAGCTCAAGTCCATCTTCTCGCGCGGCAAGGTCGACGACGAGTTGCTCGAAGAGCTCGAAACTTTGCTGCTGACTTCCGACGTCGGTATCGAGGCGACCACCCACCTGCTCGACGAGTTGAAGAAGGCGGCCAAGCGCGACAAGCTGGAAACGCCGGAAGCCATCCAGCAAGCCCTGGCCGACGCCCTGCTCGAAACCCTGCAGCCGCTCGAACAGCCGCTCGACTACACGACGCACAAGCCCTTCGTGATCATGATCGCCGGGGTCAACGGCGCCGGCAAGACGACCTCCATCGGCAAGCTGGCCAAGTATTTCCAGAACCAGGGCAAGAGCGTCCTGCTGGCCGCCGGCGATACCTTCCGCGCCGCCGCCCGCGAGCAGTTGCAGACCTGGGGCGAGCGCAACAATGTGACGGTGATCGCCCAGGAATCGGGCGATCCGGCCGCCGTGATCTACGACGCCATCGCCGCTGCCAAGGCGCGCGGCATCGACATCGTGCTGGCCGACACGGCCGGTCGCCTGCCGACCCAGTTGCACCTGATGGAAGAAATCGCCAAGGTGCGCCGCGTCATCCAGAAAATCGACCCGACCGGTCCGCATGAGACGCTGCTCGTGCTCGACGCCAACATCGGCCAGAACGCGCTGATGCAGGTCAAGGCCTTCGACAAGGCGATCAATGTGACCGGCCTCGTTGTCACCAAGCTCGACGGCACGGCCAAGGGTGGCGTCGTCGCCGCCATCGCCCGCCAGTGTCCGAAGCCGATCCGCTTCATCGGGGTCGGCGAGCAGATCGACGACCTGCGCCCCTTCTCGGCCAAAGACTTTGTCGACGCCCTGTTCGAATAAGCCCCATGATCGTCGCCAGCAACCTGACCAAACGCTATCCCGGCGGCTACGAGGCGCTGCGTGGCGTCAGCTTCGAAATCTCGCAGGGGCAGATGGTGTTGATCACCGGCCACTCCGGTGCCGGCAAGACGACGCTGGTCAAGCTGATCGCCACCATCGAGCGGCCGACTTCCGGCAGCCTGGTGGTCAATGGCCAGAACCTCGCTGCCCTGCGCCGCAATGCGCTGCCTTACGTGCGCCGCCATTTCGGCCTGGTGTTCCAGGACCAGAAACTGCTGTTCGACCGCAGCGCCCTCGATAACGTGCTGCTGCCGTTGCAGATTGCCGGCCTGCCGCATCGCGAGGCTGTGCGGCGCGGCCAGGCGGCGCTCGACAAGGTCGGCCTGCTGGCCCGCGAGAGAGCCAACCCGATTGCGCTGTCGGGCGGCGAGCAGCAGCGCCTGGCCATCGCCCGCGCCGTGGTCAATCGGCCGACGGTGTTGCTGGCCGACGAGCCGACCGGCAATCTCGACGCCGCTTCGGCCACCGAGATTCTCGAAATCTTCGCCGACTTTCATCGTGTCGGCGTTACCGTCGTAGTCGCTACGCACGACCAGACCTGGATCGAGCGCTACCACCCGAATGTGTTGCGTCTCGATCACGGGAGGGTGGCATGAGCGCCTTGCTTGCCCAACACCGCGCCGCCCTGGCGCTGGCCTTCCGCCGCCTGTGGGCGACGCCGTTCAACACGCTGCTGTCGCTGCTCGCCATCGGCATCGCCCTGACCCTGCCCGGTTTCGGCTACGTCGTGCTCGACAATTTGCGCGACCTCGGACGCAACGCCTCGGGCGTGCAGCAGATCAGCATCTTCATGACCGTCGAGGCGACGCGCAAGGATGCCGGCGAAATCGAAAGCCGCCTGCGCCAGTTCGCCAGCGGCAAGTGGCGCTTCGTCGCCAAGGAAGAAGCACTGAAACGCATGCAGGCGAGCGAGGGCATGGCCGAAATCGTCGCCAGCCTGCCGCGCAATCCGCTGCCCGATGCCTTCGTCGTCGAACCGAGCAACACCGAGCCGGAAGCCTTGGAAGTGCTGCGCAAGGAACTGGCCGGCTGGCCGAAGGTGGCGCATGTGCAGCTCGATTCGGCCTGGGTCAAGCGCTTCGACGCCTTCCTCAAGCTGGGCAAGCTGGCGCTGACCCTGCTCGCCGGGCTGTTCGCCGCCGGCCTCGTCGCCGTCACCTTCAATACCATCCGCCTGCAGGTCATGGCGCAGGCCGCCGAGATCGAGGTGGCGCGCATGATCGGGGCGACCGATACGTTCATCCGTCGCCCCTTCCAGTATTTTGGCGCCCTGCAGGGCTTGTTTGGCGGTTTGCTCGCCGGTGCGCTGGTGCTCGGCGGTCTGCGCCTGCTGGCCGGGCCGGTCGCCGAACTGGCCGCTCTTTACGGCGGCAGCTACGGACTGAAGCCGCCGGGGGCGCTCGAAGTGGG
>JAYRUZ010000159.1:0-4772 GCA_041918795.1 Azonexus sp.
TCGACGCGCAGGCCGTCGCTCGGCGTTTCCATCAATACCTTCGGCTGGCCGTTGCCCGGCTGCAGGCTGAAACGCAGGGCCTGGAAATTGATCAACAGGCCGTTCGGGCCGACGTTGTACGGGCGCATCGGTTTGTCGTCGAAGGCGCCGGGATCGAGGGCCGGGACGTTGAAGGCGCTGCGGTCGAGCACGATGTCACCGGCGATGTGCTGCACGCCGCGCGTGCGCGCCTGACGCAACAGCGCCCACAGGTGCTCGATGGCGAAACGCGGATCGCCGCTGCCCTTCAGATACAAATTCCCGTTTAACAGGCCATCCACCGAGGCAGCGTCGGTCCACGCCGTCGTCTTCCAGGTGTAGGCCGGGCCGAGCAGGTCGAGTGCGGCGTAGGTGGTGACCAGCTTCATGACCGAGGCCGGGTTCATCGCCGGCGTGGCGCGGTGGGCGACTAGCGGGGCGGTGGCGTCGACCGGCTGGACGACGACAGCCACGTTGGCGGCGGGAATCTGTGCCGCCTTCAGCGCCTTCAGGACGTCTGGCGGCAGGCCGTCGGCCAGTACGCTGCGGGCGATCAGAACAAGGGCGAGGACGGCGAGTCGTTGGATCAGCATCGGCAAATAAGAAGGGAGGCCAAGGCCTCCCATTTTAAATGCGCGTCGACCGGCTTCAGTTTGAAATCTTGAAGCGACCGATGATGCGATTCAGGTAACCGGCCGACTCGACCAGCGAATCGACAGCATGCTTGGCCTGGCTGGCCGCTTCCATGTTGTTGTCGACCAGTTCGGCGACGCGTTCCATGTTGTGCGCCACGCTCTCGCTGGCCACGGCCTGTTCGCTGGCGGCGCTGGCGATGTCGCGCGACATGCTGGTGACGTTGCGGCTGCTTTCGGTAATGCGGTCGAGTCCGGCACCGCTTTCGCGGATCAGCGCGATGCCTTCCTCGACTTCCTTGACGGCGGCGGCCATCGAGCTGACCGCACTGTCGGTCACCTGGCGAATCTCGGCGACGTTGCTGGTGATGTCCGAGGTCGAGGTGGCGGTGCGCTCGGCCAGTTTGCGTACCTCGTCGGCAACGACGGCGAAGCCGCGCCCGGCCTCGCCGGCCCGCGCCGCTTCGATGGCGGCATTGAGGGCGAGCAGGTTGGTCTGGTCGGCAATGTCGCGAATCACCTTGGTCATGTCGCCGATCTTGGCGATGGCCTGGTTCAACTCCTGGATCGTTGCGCTGGAGTTCTGCACCGCCTCGACTACACGGCCGGTGGCGGCCATGCTCTGGCCCATGCTGCCCTGCGCCGCAGCGACCTGTTGCTGCGCTTCGGTGGCGGCATTGGCGGCCTGGTTGGCCGATTCGGCGACGCCGCGTACCGACTGGCTGAACTCCTCGGTAGCCGCGGCAACGCTGGCGGCCCGTTCGCGCTGCTGTTGCGACTGGTCGACCACGTTGGCCGTCTGGCCTTCGACCCGGTGCGCTTCATCTTCGATCGATTTGCTGGCGCTGCGGATTTCGTCGAGCATGACCTTCAGCGTGACCTGCATGGCGGCCAGTTCGGTCAGTGCCTTGCCGGCTTCGTCGCGGTAGGAAATGTCGATTTCCTCGGCCAGGTTGCCTTGGCCCATGCGGCTGAAGTGGTGCACGATGCGCTGCATCTTGCCGCTCAGCGAGCGGAGCAGCAGCCAGCCGCTCAGGGCGACGATCAGGGCGCCGATGAGGCAGGCGGTGATGTTGATCGCGACGATGCGGTCGGAACGCTCCTGGGCGCTGGCGTAGGCTTGCTTGCCGCGCTCGGACATCTGCTGTTCCAGCGCCTCGGCATGGCTGTTGACCTCCTTGTACAGCGGATTGACCTTGGTCAGCAGCAGGAGTTGCGCTTTCTCGTAGTCGCCTTTTTGCAGCGCTTCGACGGCCGGAACGGTGCCTTCGCTGCGCAAGCGGTCGCGGGCGGCGAAAAACTGCTGGGCCGCCGGCAGCGGCTCGGTGCCGGCCGTGCCCTGTTCATATTGCTTGATCAATTCGCCGTTGAATTGCCGGTTTTTCTCGATGGCATCGAGGTGCATCTGCAGTGGATGGTCGTGCAGCTTGCTCAGTGGAGCGGTCGGGTTGTGCTGCAGGGCGAGCATCAGTTGCGCCCGGTTGTCGGCGATGCGCTCGATCATCTTGCCGACGGCGAGCGAGGGGGCCATGTGTTTCTCGTAGGCCTCGGCCAGCGTCTTGTCCGATTGCTTGAGCGCCTGTGAGCTGTACAGCGCCACGCTGCCGAGAATGAGCAGCGTGCTGGCCAGCAGGGTGCCGAGACGCGCCTTCATGCTGATCCGCTTGTTCAGCGGCGGCGTCGTGTCCAGCTTGCCTCCGCTGGCGTTCAGTTGCTTGTACAGCGCCTCGGCCTGGGTGACGGCCTGACGCGATGGCGCGGAGCGGACCGACATGTAGCCGACGATCTGATCGTCCTTGCGGATGGGCACGACGAAGGCATCGACCCAGTAATGGTCGCCATTCTTGCAGCGGTTCTTGACCAGCCCCTTCCACGGGTAGCCGGCCTTCACCGTGCGCCACAAGTCCTCGAAGGCCTGCGGCGGCATGTCGGGGTGGCGAACGATGTTGTGGTTCTGGCCTTTCAGCTCTTCCCAGGTGAAGCCGGAGAGTTTGATGAAGACATCGTTGGCGTAAATGAGCGCGCCCTTGAGGTCGGTTTTCGAAACGAGGTATTCGCCTTTGGGGTAAGGCTGTTCGACGTTGGTAACAGGGAGATTTTTCTTCATTCGATCTGTTGTGTGGGCTGGGTCGTGGTTGGCTGCATGTCGATATGCAATTTGTTAAAACAATTGCATAAATGTGAATCTATGGCTTTCGTGATACTAGCATCGGGGTTGGCCCGGAATTGCGAAGGAATGTAAAACGGTGCGCGCCGTAGCCAGGCCTCCTTGAGACGTCGCCGGGACGTGGTGACGGCCATTTCCCCGGTGGTCGGATGGGAGCCATGTCGGACGGACAAGTCCCGAGTGAAGAAAATTGCAGCGGTCGACTTGAAATCGACGGGGGGCGCCCCTATTATTAGCACTCACCGGGAGCGAGTGCTAACAACTTGGCCCTTCCGGGCCCGTGCCTTACGGCCGGCCAATTTCCAGTTTGTTGTAAACATACTTATTAGGAGTCATCTATATGAACATCCGTCCTTTGCACGACCGTGTGATCGTCAAGCGCGTCGAAGCCGAGCGCACCACCGCTTCCGGTATCGTCATTCCCGATTCTGCCGGCGAGAAGCCGGATCAGGGCGAAGTCCTGGCCGTTGGCCCGGGCAAGCGCGACGACAATGGCAAGCACATCACGCTGGACGTCAAGGTTGGCGATCGCGTCCTGTTCGGCAAGTACGCCGGCCAGGCCGTCAAGGTCGATGGTCAGGAAGTCCTGGTCATGCGCGAAGAAGACATCATGGGTGTCCTGCAGAAGTAATTTCTGCACCCCAGGGGTGCTTCCTTCGGGGCGCGCCCGACGTTCTCAACAGATCAAAATTCAGGAGCAATTAAATGGCAGCTAAAGAAGTCAAATTCGGCGATTCCGCCCGCGCTCGCATGGTCGAAGGCATCAACATCCTGGCCGATGCCGTCAAGGTCACCCTCGGTCCGAAGGGCCGCAACGTGGTGCTCGAGCGTTCCTTCGGCGGCCCGACCGTCACCAAGGACGGCGTTTCCGTCGCCAAGGAAATCGAACTGAAGGACAAGTTCGCCAACATGGGCGCCCAGATGGTCAAGGAAGTCGCTTCCAAGACCTCCGACATCGCCGGTGACGGCACCACCACCGCTACCGTACTGGCCCAGGCCATCGTTCGCGAAGGCATGAAGTACGTGGCCGCCGGCATGAACCCGATGGACCTGAAGCGCGGCATCGACAAGGCTGTCGCCGTGACCATCGAAGAACTGAAGTCGATTTCCAAGCCGTGCACCACGACCAAGGAAATCGCCCAGGTCGGTTCGATCTCCGCCAACTCCGATTCCTCGATCGGCGACATCATCGCCGAAGCCATGGAAAAGGTCGGCAAGGAAGGCGTCATCACCGTTGAAGACGGCAAGTCCCTGGCCAACGAACTCGACGTCGTCGAAGGCATGCAGTTCGACCGCGGCTACCTGTCCCCGTACTTCATCAACAACCCGGACAAGCAGATCGCCCTGCTCGACAACCCGTTCGTCCTGCTCTTCGACAAGAAGATCTCCAACATCCGTGACCTGCTGCCGGTTCTGGAACAAGTCGCCAAGGCTTCCCGTCCGCTGCTGATCATCGCCGAAGACGTCGATGGCGAAGCGCTGGCCACCCTGGTGGTGAACAACATCCGTGGCATCCTGAAGACCGTTGCCGTCAAGGCTCCGGGCTTCGGCGACCGTCGCAAGGCCATGCTGGAAGACATCGCCATCCTGACCGGCGGTACCGTCATCTCCGAAGAGACCGGTCTGTCCCTGGAAAAGGCCACCCTGAAGGATCTGGGTCAAGCCAAGCGCGTTGAAATCGCCAAGGAAAACACCACCATCATCGACGGTGCCGGCGATGCCGCTTCGATCGAAGCCCGCGTCAAGCAGATCCGCATCCAGATCGAGGAAGCGACCTCCGATTACGACCGCGAAAAGCTGCAGGAGCGTGTTGCCAAGCTGGCTGGCGGCGTTGCCGTCATCAAGGTTGGCGCTGCCACCGAAGTCGAAATGAAGGAAAAGAAGGCCCGCGTCGAAGACGCGCTGCACGCCACCCGTGCCGCCGTTGAAGAAGGCATCGTCGCTGGCGGCGGCGT
>JAYRUZ010000160.1:0-4737 GCA_041918795.1 Azonexus sp.
GTCGATCGCACGGCGATTCCCTGGCAGGCCAAGGATATCGGGCGCGATACGCTGGTTTCCTATCATCTTGGCAAGACCCTGGCCGGGTTGCCGTTTGCTGCGACGCGCCAGGATGCGCTCTACCGCAAGCTCGGCGAAAAGGTGGTCGATATCGGGCGCGGGCGCCTGGCTCCCATGGGTATGAAGGGCGTTGTGCCCACGCTGGCCTCGTTGATGGCCGTGAAAAAGGATTGAAATATGCTGGCAATTATTGGTGGAAGTGGACTGACAACCCTGGCCAATCTCGATGTGTCGCGCCGCGAGGTCGTGCGCACGCCCTATGGTGAGCCTTCCGGGGCGCTGGTTTTCGGTCAGATCGCCGGGCAGCCGGCGGTTTTCCTGCCGCGTCACGGCTATGGTCACACCATCCCGCCGCACATGGTCAATTACCGCGCCAACCTGTGGGCGCTGCACCATCACCAGGTGCAGGGCATCATTTCGGTGGCCTCGGTCGGTGGCATCCGCGGCGACCTGGAGCCGGGAGACATTGTCTTGCCGCACCAGATCATCGATTACACCTGGGGGCGCAAGGCGACATTTTTTGACGGGGTAACAACGCCGGTGACCCACGTCGACTTTACCGAGCCCTACGATGCCTTGCTGCGCGTGCGTATCGAGCGGGCTGCGGAACAGCTTGGTATTGGCATCAAGGTCGGGTCGGTCTATGCGGCGACGCAGGGGCCGCGTCTGGAAACGGCTGCCGAGATCAACAAGCTGGAACGCGACGGGGCGGATCTGGTCGGCATGACCGGCATGCCGGAAGCGGTGCTGGCGCGCGAGCTGGGTATTCCCTATGCGGCGATCAACGTTGTGGCCAACCATGCAGCCGGCCGGGGCGATAGCCTGAACGGCATTCACTTCGAAAGTCTGGAGCAGGTGTTGCAGGAGGCGATGGGGCGCGTGCGCACCATCATCGAGAAGCTGGTCGGTAGCCCCGATGCCTGCCGCCCCTTCGGAATGTCGGTCTAGCGCAGACTGCTGCGGTGCACGGGCCAAAAAGCCCGATTTTCAAGGTTTGAGCCGGAGCACTCCGCTCGGGCTCAAACCTTCAGGCGGTCCATCAACTCGGTTTCCAGGCGGATGCGATTGGCGCTTTCGCGCAGATCGCCGCCGCTGATCAGGAAAACGTCTTCCGCCCGTTCGCCGAGCGTGACGATCTTGGCCGTGTGCAGGTTGGCGCCATGTTCGGCCAGGGTGTTGGCGACTGTGTACAACAGGCCGGGCCGGTCGGCGGCGGTCAGCGACAGGATGAAGTGCATGCCCTTTTCGTCGCCGCGGATGCTGGCTTCCGGCTTGATCGGGAAGTGCTTGACCTGGCGTGACAGACGGCCGGCCGAGGGGACATCCGGCGGACTCTGCTGGATCAGGCGCTGTTCCAGCTCGTGCTCGATGTAGGGCACCATTTCACGGTTCTGGTTACGGTTTTCCAGATCGAGCAGGACAAAGCTGTCCAGCGCGTAACCGTGGCTGGTGGTGTGGATTTTTGCATCCACGATGCTGTAGCCGTTGCGGGCGAAGAAACCGACGATGCGCGCGAACAGGTCGGGCTGGTCCTGCGTATAGACCATGACCTGCAGGCTGCCGTTTTCGTTGGACGGATGTGGCCGGGCGCGGACAACCGGACGGTTGTTGTAAATGCGGTAGTGCAGCGAACGCGTGTGCCAGGCGATTTCCTCGGCCGAATGGCGCAGGAAATAGACGGTATCCAACTGCTTCCACAGACGTTCCTGGACGGTGTCCGAGAGGGCGAAGAAACGCAGCAGGCGCATCGCTTCGGCCTGCCGTTCGGCAATGATGCCGTGTGCTTCGGGCGCCTCGCCCTCGGTCAGCAGGTGCAGGGTCTGGTAGTAGAGATCGGCCAGCAGCTTGCCTTTCCACTGGTTCCATACTTTTGGGCTGGTGCCGCGGACGTCGGCATGGGTCAGCAGGTAGAGTGCCTGCAGATGGCGTACGTCGCCGACGGCCTGGGCAAATCGGGAAATGACCTCGGGGTCGGTGAGGTCTTCCTTCTGGGCGACCTGTGACATGTTCAAGTGGTTGCGGACCAGCCAGACCACGAGCTCCGTATCTTCGGGCGACAGCTTGTGGTCTTCGCAGAATTGCTGGGCGTCGACCGTGCCTTTTTCCGAATGATCGCCGCCGCGCCCCTTGGCGATATCGTGGAAGAGGGCGGCGACATAGAGTAGCCAGGCTTGGTCGAATTCGCTCATGACCCGCGAGCAGAGCGGGTATTCGTGGGCGTATTCGCTCATCGTGAAGCGGCGCAGATTGCGCATGACCTGCAGGATGTGCTGATCCACGGTGTAGACGTGGAACAGGTCGTGCTGCATCTGGCCGACGATACGGCCAAAGTTGGGCAGGTAGGCACCGAGGATGTCCAGTTGGTTCATCCGGCGGAACTCGTGGACGATGCCGCGCCCGCTCTTGAACAGCTTCATGAACTGGGCGCGGTGTACCGGATTGGCGCGGAACGCCGGATTGATCAGGTCGCGCGCGCGCCAGAGGGCGCGCAGCGTTTGCGCCGTCATGCCCTGTAGCTCGTGACTTTCCTGCATGATCAGGAAGCTGTCGAGGATGGCTTCAGGGTGGTAATTGAACAGGTCTTCGTGCCGGATATCGAGCAGGTTGCCGACCGACTGGAAATGGTCGTCGATCGGCTGCGGCACCTGCTCGCTTTCCGGCGACAGTGCGGCCCCCATGTTCTGCAGCAGGATGGTGTTGAGCAGGGTGACCGCCTTGGCATTGCGGTAATACTCCTGCATCAACTGCTCCGAGGCGCGCCTGGCTTCGTCGTTGACGAAGCCGTATTGAGCGGCGAGATTGTTCTGGTAATCGAAGAGCAAACGATCCTCGCGCCGGCCGAGCATCAGGTGCAGGCGGATGCGCAACTGCGTCAGGTAGCGTTCGCATTCCTCACCCTGCAGCCGTCCCTCCGGCGTGACGATGTCGCTTTCTTCCAGCTCTTTCCAGGTCGCTCCGTAACCGGCGGCCTTGGCGACCCAGAAGATGACCTGCAGATCGCGCAGTCCACCGGGCGAATCCTTGCAGTTCGGCTCCAGGCTGTAGGGGGTTTCGTTGAAGCGCAGGTAGCGCTCCTGCTGCTCCAGGCGTTTCGCCTGGCAGAAGGTCAGCGGATCGAGATGACCGTGCAGGCGCTTCTGAAAAGTGTCGAACAGCTTTTGATGGCCGGTCAGCCGGCGGGATTCGAGCAGTGCAGTCTGCACCGTGATGTCGCCGGCCGCTTCGTCCAGGCATTCCTGTACGGTGCGTACGCTATGGCCGATTTCGAGACCGATGTCCCAGAAATGACTCACCAGGGATTCCAGTTTTTCCTGCGTGCTGCCCGATGCTTCCTGGGGCAGCAGGATCAGCAGGTCGATGTCCGAAGAGGGGTAGAGTTCGCCACGACCGTAGCCGCCGACAGCCGCCAGGGCGATGTTGGCGGGAAATTCGAAGGATTCCCACAGGCGAATCAGCGCGCTGTCGACGTGGCGGCAACGGCCCGTCAGCAAGGCGTGGGTGTCGCCGTCCTGCGCATACTGTTTCTGGAGGTCCTGCTGTTGCGTCTTCAGTTCGTTGCGTAGGGCGGCGACATCGATGGCCATTATTTGATCCAGTCGGGTTTCGGCCGGCAGGCGGCGGACAGGGTCATGATTTCATAGCCGGTCTCGGTGACCAGGACGGTGTGTTCCCACTGGGCAGACAGACTGCGGTCCTTGGTGACGATGGTCCAGCCGTCGGAAAGCTCGCGGATCGCCGCCTTGCCGGCATTGATCATCGGCTCGATGGTGAAAATCATGCCCGGTTCGAGTTTCGGACCGGTGCCGGCCTTGCCGTAGTGCAGAACCTGCGGGTCTTCGTGGAATTTCGTGCCAATGCCGTGGCCGCAGAATTCACGGACCACTGAATAACCGCTGTTTTCTGCATGCTTCTGGATGATGGCGCCGATGTCGCCCAGATGGGCGCCCGGTTTGACGACCGAAATGCCCAGCCACATGCATTCAAAGGTGATTTCGCACAGACGCTTGGCCTGGATCGAGCCTTCGCCGACGATGAACATGCGGCTGGTGTCACCGTGGTAACCGTCCTTGATGGTCGTGATATCGAGATTGATGATGTCGCCGCTCTTGAGTACACGGTCACTCGGTACACCGTGGCAGACCTGCTGGTTGACCGAGGTGCAGATCGACTTGGGGTAGGGGTCGTAGCCCGATGGGGCATAGTTCAGCGGGGCCGGAATGCAGCCCTGCACATTGACCATGTAGTCGTGGCACAGGCGGTCGATCTCTTCGGTGGTAACGCCAACTTTGACGAAAGGCTCGATGTAGTCGAGAACCTCGCTGGCGAGACGCCCGGCGATGCGCATTTTTTCGATGTCTTCCGGGGTCTTGATGGTGATGCTCATGGTAGGTCTTTGCTGCTAAGGGGAGGGGAAAGGATAAATGATGGTCACCGATTCGCAAAGCCGCTGCGCTTGGAAGTGGCATACTGCGCGGGTTTTCGAATGCTTGTGTAGGTAGTGATGACGATACTTCTGCTGGGGAAGGACGGGCAGGTGGGGTGGCAGTTACAGCGTTCGCTGGCGCCGCATGGCAACGTGGTCGCGTGCGGACGTGGTGATTGCGATTTGTCCGATCTCGACGCAATTCGTTCCCTTGTTCGCGCCGTTCGACCGACGCTTGTCGTCAACGCTACCGC
>JAYRUZ010000161.1:0-4719 GCA_041918795.1 Azonexus sp.
GGCGTGCCTTCGGCATGGACCAGCAGCTTGCAGCGCAGCTTGCGCAGTTGGCCGGCGTGGCGCAGGGCGACGGTGACGCCTTCATCGTCCGGTGCGATGTCGATGATCTCGGCCTCGGCCAACAGGGCGTCGCTGGCCAGATTGGCGCTCAGCGCGGCTGCCAGGTCGCGGTAGCGGACGACATAGCCGAGGGCCGGTAACTTGTAGTCGGCGCGGTCGATCAGGGTGCGGCCGAAACCGTCCTTCTGCGAGACGTGGATGGTCTCGATCGGCGTCGCGGCGCGGGTCGGCCAGCTGTCGATTTGTTCGAGCAATTCGCGGGCGCCGTGCGACAGGGCTAGGGCGCGCGGGTCGGCTTGCAATGCGGCCGCCGGGCGGCGGTCGAGGAGCAGGGATTTCTGGCCGCCGGCCGCCAGGGCCTGGTGCAGGGTCATGCCGACCGGCCCGGCACCGACGATCAGGATGTCGATGTTTTCAACGGCAGCATCAGTCACGGCGCATGACCTCCTCGATCTCGGCCACTGTCTTCGGCGCCGTGGTGTAGATGTCGCAGCCGGTTTCGGTGACGCGCACGTCGTCCTCGATGCGGATGCCGATGCCGGCCAGCGCCTCGGGAATGTCGTCGGCCGGGCGGATGTAGAGGCCGGGTTCGACGGTGACGGTCATGCCGGGCTGCAAGCTCGTCCACTGGTCGCCGACCTTGTATTCGCCGGCGTCGTGCACGTCCAGCCCCAGCCAGTGGCCGGTGCGGTGCATGTAGAAGCGGCGGTAGTCGCCTTTCTCGATCAAGGTGTCCACGCTGCCCTTGAGCAGCTTGAGGTCGACCAGGCCCTGGGTCAGCACGCGGACGGCGGCGTCGTGCGCTTCCATAAAGTGGCGGCCGGGGGCCGTGGCGGCGAAGGCGACATCCTGGGCGGCGAGGACGATTTCGTAAACGTCCTTCTGCGCCGCATTGAAGCGGCCGTTAACCGGGAAGGTGCGGGTGATGTCGGCGGCGTAACCCTCGACTTCGCAGCCGGCATCGATCAGCACCAGGGTGTGGTCGTTGAGCAGCTTGTTGTTCTCGACGTAGTGCAGCACGCAGGCGTTGGCCCCGCCGGCGACGATGGGCGTGTAGGCGTGAGCGTCGGCGCCGCGGCGGCGGAATTCGTAGGTCAGCTCGGCTTCCAGTTCGTACTCGGCCATGCCGGGGCGGCTGGCGCGCATGGCGCGGGCGTGGCCGGCGCTGGCGATGTCGGCGGCGCGCTGCTGGATGGCGGCTTCGGTGCTGTCCTTGACCAGGCGCATGGCGTCCAGCTCGGTACGCAGGTCGTGGATGGCCCGCGGGGCGCGCTTGCCGGCGCGGGTCTGGGCGCGCACGGCGTTGAGCGCCTTGGCGATGCGGGCGTCCCACTCGGCGTCGTGGCCGATGGCGTGCCATAGCGTGTCGCGGTCGACCAGCAGTTCCGGCAGCTTCTTGTCGAGTTGCTCAATCGGGTGGGCGGCATCGAAGCCGAAGGCCACCTTGGCCGCCTTCGGGCCATAGCGGTAGCCGTCCCAGATCTCCCGTTCCTCATGCTTTTCGCGGCAGAACAGGATGGACTTCGGGCGCTTGCCACCGACTAGCACGACGACCGCTTCCGGCTCGGGGAAGCCGGTCAGGTACCAGAAGTAGCTGTCGAAGCGATACGGATGGTGCGCATCGCGGTTGCGGATGACTTCCGGTGCGGTCGGCACAATGGCGACACCGTCGCCGATGGTTTTCAGCAGACGCTGGCGGCGGGCGAGAAAGTGGGCGTGGGTCATGCGTTCCTCAATTCGGCATCGCGAAGTTCTTTGTCCAGCTCGGCCAGGCGCTGTGGCGTTCCTACATCGACCCAGCGGCCGGCATAACGTTCCCCGGTCAGCGTGCCGGCGGCGATGGCGGCGTCAAGCAGCGGGCGCAGTTTCATCGGCTGGCCGGGCGGCACGTCGCGGAAGAAGGCGGGCGAAAAGACGCCGACACCGGCGTAGGTGAGTGTTTGCCCGTCGTTGGCGAAGGTCACGCGGTCGCCATCCAGGCTGAAGTCGCCGGTGGTGTGATGGGCCGGGTTGGCAACCATCAGCAAATGGGCGACTGCTGCGGTGTACCGGCGAAAATGGGCAAAATCCACGTCGCAATAAATATCGCCATTGACGACGAGGAAGGGCGCTTTGCCGAGCAGCGGCAGGGCCTGGGCGATGCCGCCGGCGGTTTCGAGGGCGCCGGGGGGCTCCGCTGAGTAGGTGATGCGAACGCCCCATTGCGCGCCGTTGCCCAAGGCCTGCTCGATCTGCTCACCGAGATGGGCATGGTTGATCACGATGTCGCGAAACCCCGCCGCCGCCAGTCGCTCCAGGTGCCAGACGATGAGCGGCTTGCCGCCAGCGACCAACAGGGGCTTGGGCGTATGGTCGGTGAGCGGCCGCATGCGTTCGCCGCGGCCGGCGGCGAGGATCATCGCTTTCATGGCTTACTTGTAGCGATAGCCGATCTGCTCGGTATCGCCTTCGAGGCGGTCGAGCAGGTTTTGCAGCGGCTTGAGCTGGATGTAGCGGCTGGCCGTCTTGCGGGCGTAGTTGATGAAACGCGGCAGGTCTTCGGCGTATTTTTCCTTGCCGTCGCGGTACTTCAGGCGGCAGAAGATGCCGAGCACCTTGAGGTGGCGCTGCAGGCCCATCAGTTCGTATTCACGCCAGAAGGCGCCGAAATCCTCGCGTACCGGCAGGCCGGCGGCGCGGGCCTTTTCCCAGTAACGGACGACCCAGTCGATTTCCTGCTCTTCGTCCCAGGAAATGAAGGCGTCGCGGAAGAGCGAGACGACGTCGTAGGTGATCGGGCCCATCACGGCATCCTGGAAGTCGATGATGCCCGGGGTCAGGCGCTCGGCGCTCTCGACTACCATCAGGTTGCGCGGCATGAAGTCGCGATGCACGAAGACCTTGGGTTGGCCTAGGGCCGAGTTGATCAGGTATTTGAAGGTGCGATCGAGCATGATCCGGTCTTCGTCGGCTAGTTCGATGCCGAGGTGGCGGCCGATGAACCATTCCGGAAAGAGATCGAGCTCGCGGCGCAGGAGCGTGCCGTCGTACGGTGGCAGGACGCCGGCCGTGGTCGATAGTTGCCATTGGATCAGCGTGTCGAGCACCGGGCGGATCAGCAGGTCGGCCAGCGACAGATCGGCATTCAGCGCATCGAGGTAGCCGATGCGGCCGAGGTCGGTCAGGACCAGGAAGCCCTGCTCGATATCCTTGTCGAGGATGCGCGGGGCGGCCAGATCGGCCTTGGCGAGCAGTCCGGCGACATGAATGAAGGGCTTGCAGTCCTCTTTTTCCGGTGGCGCGTCCATTAGGATGCGCGTTTCGCCGTCCGGCCAGGTCAGGCGGAAATAGCGGCGGAAGCTGGCATCGGCCGAGGCCGGGGTAATCTGGACGGATTGATTCGGGAAGCGTTTGGCTACCCAGTCTGTAACAAGTTGATCGCGCAGCATCGGGCGGTGGAAGGTTCGTTGTAAAATGCTGCGATTTTAACACTCGGGTTCCAGTCCTTTCCGGCTCGACCCAAATCACGAACTCCCCAATGCCCGGTTACGCCAGACGCCCTCTCGCCGTGTTGATCTGTTGCCTGTTTGCCGGGGTACAGGTTGGCCATGCCGCGGTCGATACCGCCGCCGCGGGGCGAGCGGCAGTGGCCGGCGGGCAGGATGCCGAGGCGGCACCGATGGTGCGCAGCGATTTGGCGCTCGACGACACGCCTCCGATCAAGCTGCGTTCTGAGCGCAAGTTCAACGTCCTGGGCAAGAAAAAGACGCCGGTGGGCGAGCAGGTCGGTCTGGACAACCCGATGCAGTTGAAAAAGGACGACCAGTATCCGCTCTTCATCGTGGCCGATCAGGTCGAAGGGCGGGCCGATGACGCGACCGAGGCTGAAGGTAAGGTCGAACTGCGTCGGGCCAATGCGCTGATGTTTGCCGACCGGGTCGTTTATCGGCCGCTGGAAGACGAGATCGAGGCCAAGGGGAATGTCCGCTTGCTGCAGGACGGGGCTGAAATCGAAACGCCATACCTGCGCATGAAAATGGCCGAGCAGATCGGTTTCACCGAACAGGCGAGTTACCGTATCGTGCGCGAGGTGCCGAGCAAGTTTTACCGGACCAATCAGCCGGTGATCACGGTAGCCTCGACCAACGTGACGACGTCCGGCGCGCCGATGATGCTTAACGTGCCCAATACCTATGGCTTGCCGACGACGGCGCCGGCTCGGCGGCCTTCCGAGGCGAGCGGACAGGCCGAGCGTATCGATTTCGAAGGGGAAAACCAGTTCAAGCTGACCGCTAATACCTATTCGACGTGCAAGCCGAGTCAGAATGACTGGTATCTGAAATCGGCCGAGATGCATCTCGATTACGACGAAAATGTCGGGGAGATGAGCGATGCTTCCCTGTGGTTCAAGGGTGTGCCGATCTTCTACACGCCGACGGGTTCGTTTGCACTGAATTCCGAGCGACGTTCCGGCTTTTTGCACCCGTTTTTCTCGACTTCGACCAAGAACGGTTTTGACATTACCTTCCCGTTCTATTGGAACATTGCGCCAAACTACGACGCGACCTTCTATCCGCGCTACATGACCAAGCGTGGTTTCCAGTTGGGGGCGGAAACTCAGTACCTCGATTACAACTATCGCGGTACGGCGCGCGCGGAAATCCTGCCCAATGACGAACT
>JAYRUZ010000162.1:0-4692 GCA_041918795.1 Azonexus sp.
TTGCCCGACACGCCGCGCACGACCTGCGTCGCCTGCATCGTGCAGGACAATATCGCCTACTGGGCGCACGCCGGCGATTCGCGCCTGTTCCTGATGCGCGAGGGCAGGGTCATCGCCCAGACCAAGGACCATTCACGCATCCGCCTGATGATCGAGGAAGGCCTGATCAGCGAAGCGCAGGCCGCCGAGCACCCGGATCGCAACAAGATCTATAGCTGCCTGGGCAGCCCGCACGCGCCGGAAATCGAGTTTTCGCGCAAGACGCCGCTGGAAAAGGGCGACATCATCCTGATCTGCACCGACGGCCTGTGGGGCGTCACCTCCGGCGAAATGATGGCGGCCGCACTGAAGGACGCCAACCTGTTGCAGGTCGTGCCGATGTTGCTGGAACAGGCCGAAATCAAGGGCGGCGAATACGGCGACAACCTGTCGGTGGTCGCCGTGCGCTGGGAAGATGCCTATGTCGAGGAAGCGAGCAGCGCCATCTCGACCCAGACCATGACCCAGAACGAAGTCACCACCCGCCTCGAGGAGTTCGGCCGCAACCCGGCCTACAAGAGCGACCTGACCGAAGACGAGATCGAAAAGGCGATCGACGAAATCCGCACCGCCATCGAAAAATTCAACCCGAAGAAGATAGGACAATAAGCCGCATGCGCCCTAGCCAACGCCAGCCGGACCAACTCCGCACGGTTCGTATCACCCGCAATTTCACCCGTCACGCCGAAGGTTCCGTCCTGATCGAGATGGGCGACACCCGCGTGCTGTGCACCGCCTCGGTCGAGGAAAACGTGCCGCCCTTCCTGCGCGGCAAGGGCCAGGGCTGGGTCACCGCCGAATACGGCATGCTGCCGCGCGCCACGCACACCCGCAGCGCCCGCGAAGCAGCCAAGGGCAAGCAGACCGGGCGCACCCAGGAAATCCAGCGCCTGATCGGCCGCGCCCTGCGCTCGGTGGTCGACCTGAAGGCCCTCGGCGAACGCCAGATCACGCTCGACTGCGACGTGCTGCAGGCCGACGGCGGCACCCGCTGCGCCTCGATTACCGGCGCCTGGGTGGCGCTCTACGAAGCCTGCGACAAGCTGGTGCAGGCCGGCAAGCTGCCGGCCAATCCGGTCAAGGACCACGTCGCCGCCATTTCGGTCGGCATCTTCGCGAGCGCCCCGGTGCTCGACCTCGACTATCCGGAAGACTCCGGCTGCGACACCGACATGAATGTCGTCATGACCGGCGCCGGCGGCATCGTTGAAATCCAGGGCACGGCCGAAGGCGAGCCCTTCAGCCGCGAGCAGATGAGCGTGCTGGTCGACCTCGCCACCATGGGCATCCGCCAACTCGTCGCCGCGCAGCAGAGCGCCCTCGCCTCGTGAATCCCGGCATGAAGAAGCTCGTCCTCGCCTCGAACAACGCCAAGAAGATGAAGGAGCTGAACGCGCTGCTGGCGCCGCTCGGCTTCGCAGTCATTCCGCAGGGCGAACTGGGCATTCCCGAAGCCGAGGAGCCGCACTGCACCTTCGTCGAGAACGCGCTGGCCAAGGCTCGTCATGCCGCCGAGCTGAGTGGGCTGCCGGCGCTGGCCGACGACTCCGGCCTGTGCGTGCACGCGCTGGGCGGCGCCCCCGGCGTGCTGTCGGCGCGCTATGCCGGCGAGCCGAAGGCGGATAGCCGCAATAATGAAAAGCTGCTGCACCACCTGGCCGAATACGACGACCGCCGCGCCCACTTCTACTGCGTGCTGGTGCTGGTGCGTGCCGCCGACGATCCGCAACCCATCATCGCCGAAGGCGAATGGCACGGCGAAATCCTGCCCGCTTTGCGTGGCGAAGGCGGCTTCGGCTACGACCCGCTCTTCTTCGTACCGGAATTCGGCCAGACTGCGGCCGAACTCGATGCCGAAACCAAAAACCGCGTTTCGCACCGCGGCCGCGCCATGCAAAAGCTGATCGAGCGCCTGCCGACACTGTAAATCTCCCCCCGGAACTTCCGGGGCTCTCGGCGCTCTGAGCCGGACCCGTTTCTGCAAGCCTCCCGAGCATGACCCGAACCATCCCGATTTTTGCCCAAAAAGCACCGTCCACCGCAGCAGGGCTGGAATTCCGCAAATCGCCTGCCCTCTCGCTCTACGTGCACGTGCCTTGGTGCGTGCAGAAATGCCCCTATTGCGATTTCAACTCGCACGAGGCCGGCGAGACCATCCCGGAACGCGAATACGTCGACGCCCTGATCGCCGACCTGCAATCCGCCCTGCCGCTGATCTGGGGCCGGCCGGTGGTCAGCGTCTTCTTCGGCGGCGGCACGCCCAGCCTGCTCTCGCCGGCCGCCATCGACGAGTTGCTCGCCGCCTTCCGCGCCCTCGCCATGCTGTCGCCGGAAGCCGAAATCACCCTTGAAGCCAACCCCGGCACGGTCGAAGCCGGCAAGTTCGCCGGTTTTCGCGCCGCCGGCGTCAATCGTCTGTCGCTCGGTATCCAGAGTTTCGACGACGCGCATCTGAAAGCCCTCGGCCGCATCCACGACGCCGCCGAAGCAAAGAAGGCGGCACAACTGGCCGGCGAACACTTTGAGCGTTTCAACCTCGACCTGATGTACGGCTTGCCCGGCCAGACGCTCGATCAAGCCCTGGCTGACGTCGACGCCGCCCTCGCCTTGGCCCCGACGCACCTCTCCTGCTACCAGCTGACGCTGGAGCCGAACACCCGCTTCGCCGCCTTCCCGCCCGAGCTGCCCGAAGGCGATATCTGCGCCGACATGCAGGATGCCATCGAGGCCAAACTCGCCGCTGCCGGCTATGCCAACTACGAAACCTCCGCCTTCGCGCAGGAGGGCCAGCAGTGCCTGCACAACCTGAACTACTGGCATTTCGGCGACTACCTCGGCATCGGCGCCGGCGCCCACTCCAAGCTGACGCTGCACGACCGCGTACTGCGCCAGATGCGCCACAAGCACCCCAAGGCCTACCTCGACAATATCCGCGCCGGCACGCCGATCCAGGAGGAAAGCCAGGTTGAGGCGACCAGCCTGCCCTTCGAATTCCTGATGAACGCCCTGCGCCTGGCCGACGGCTTTGCGCCGTCGCTCTTCGAGCTGCGCACGGCCCAGCCGCTGTCGACCATCCTGCCGCAACTGAAGGCCGCCGAAGCCGACGGCCTGCTGACGCTGACGCCCGAGAAAATCGCGCCCACCCTCAAGGGACGACGCTTCCTCAACGTGCTGCTCGAACGCTTCCTCTAGGCCAGAACCATGATCGCCCTGCTCCGTCTGCTCGCCCTGCTGCTCGGCACGGCCCTCACCCTGGCCCCGGCCGCCCTGCTGCTCTTCTCGCACGGCGGCGGCGAACTGCCGAGCGGCAGCAAGCTGTTCGACCTGCTGGCTCCGCTGCTGGTCATCGGCCTCGCTTTCGGCCTCGGCCCGCTGCTACTCGGCTTTCCCCGGCTGGTGGGCAGCGGAACGAACCCGGCTATCCGTTTGGCGGTAGCGCTTCTGCTGCTGATTTCCGCCGGCGGCATGGTTCTGATCGCCCTCGGCGGACAGGCCAGCCTGATCCTCGCCGGCCCGGGACTGCTGCTCGAAGGCATACTCTTCGCCGTCTTCATCTGGCCAGCCCGGCGCTTCGCCGAGGCTGCGGCGGCCGAGCCGGAAGAAACGCCGAGCGAATAAACTTGGCCTTTTTTTTGGGGCAAGCCAAGTGCCCCAAAGAATCGACCGGGCACCAGCCCATTTCGGTCACTCCCGGAGAGTGGAGAGTGCGCGCCCGGCGTTCGCCATTACCCCGGCCCCAACCGCCAAGTTGGTCGACTGCTGCGGTGCACTGCTCATTTTCGCCAAAAAACCGAGCCCGGCCGGTCATGTCGTTTGCTTACGCAAAGATTCGGCGAAAGCCGATGTCCGTTAGCCGCTAATTTGCCGGATTCGCACCAGCACAGGCTTGCCAGCCATCCCAAAGGGCATGGCCAATGGCAATCCGCCAATGCCGCCCCACCTGAGCGCATAAGTCACTTCAAAAACGAAATGCAAATGCATGATTATTCGTTATATTATTCAGCAATAATATTCTCTGCACCGCTACGCCACGTCACCGGAATATCGCCACATGCATATCATTTCCAAGCTGCTCATGCTGCTCCTCACCATCAGCACAACAGTCACTTCCGCCAGCGCTGCCCAAGTGCGGGACCGGCTGTACTCGGCCCGGGAATGGCGCGAAGCCTGCAACCAGTTCGAGGCCGAACGCACGCGCGGACGGTGCATGACCGAACTCCACAAGCCCATGTTCCACGGGCGCAGCCTGGGCAACTTCCAGCTCGTCGAACCGTCTTCGCCGGAAAAGCTCCAGTCACGCTCCGGCATCTATTTCAGCCCCTCGCTCAACGCCAGGATTCTGCTGGTGCGCGAAGACACCGGTGCCAAAACCCGGCTCGACCTGGAAAACGACACCCACTGCCAGGCCTATTCGAGCCTGCCGGACCTGATCGACACTTCCGAGCGCGGCCCCGGCATCAAACGGCTCGTGCATGCCTGGATACAGGAATACACCGACGACCGTTATGCGGTGCAGGGCCTCAAGCTGACCCGCCAGGCCATCCGGCCGAAACTGGCCTTCCACGCCATCACCGAAAAACGCCGCATCGTCACCGGCGAATACCGCCCCGACGGCCGCAACAACGCCGGCATCTTCGCCACCTGCGACTACCC
>JAYRUZ010000163.1:0-4622 GCA_041918795.1 Azonexus sp.
TGCTGCTCGGCCTGCTGCTTGCGCAGCTCGTGCTCGTACAGGCGGGCACGCAGCATCTGCCAGGCTTCGTCGCGGTTGCGGTGCTGCGAACGGTCGTTCTGGCACTGCACGACGATCCCCGTCGGGACGTGGGTCAGACGCACGGCGGAGTCGGTCTTGTTGATGTGCTGACCGCCGGCGCCGGAAGCGCGGTAGGTGTCGGTCCGCACGTCGGCCGGGTTGATCGCGATCTCGATCGAGTCATCGACTTCCGGGAAGACGAAGACCGAGGTGAAGCTGGTGTGGCGGCGGGCGTTCGAGTCGAACGGCGACTTGCGCACCAGGCGGTGGATGCCCGTTTCGGTGCGCAGCGTGCCGTAGGCGTAGTCGCCGGAGAATTTGACGGTGGCACTCTTGATGCCGGCCACGTCGCCTTCCGACTCTTCCATCACCTCGACCTGGAAACCCTTCTTTTCGCCGTATTTCAGGTACATGCGCAACAGCATCGAGGCCCAGTCCTGGGCTTCGGTGCCGCCGGCGCCGGCCTGGATTTCCAGGAAGCAGGGCATCGGATCGGACGGGTTGTTGAACATGCGGCGGAATTCGAGGTTGGCGACCTTCTTTTCCAGTTCCTCGTTGTCGGCAGCGACCGACAGCACCGTGTCGTCGTCGCCGTCTTCCTTGCCCATGTCGAACAGTTCGCGGCCATCGTTGATGCCCGCGTCAACGGCTTCGAGCACCAGCACGACGTCTTCCAGGGATTTCTTTTCGCGGCCCAGATCCTGGGCGCGTTTCGGATCGTCCCAAATCTTGGGATCTTCCATCTCCTTGTTGAGGAGGGTCAGACGCTCACGTTTGTGATCGTAGTCAAAGATACCTCCGCAGCTCGGCGGCGCGCTGCGCCAGATCGTCGAGCTTGTTGGAGATGCTATTGAGCTGTTCGGCTTCCATTGTTATATCAACCAGTTAATTCCAAACCGTGCATTATACAACGCACCGGGTGTCCATTTCGGGGCGATATGCCTGCACCGTCATGGTGCGGAATAATCGTTTCCGGGCTTTGACATTGTGTCAAATATCGCAATTTGTCTTCCGGTGCCCTTTTAAAACAGTAACTTGCCGGGTCTGGCAGCGATCTTGCTATCGCTAGATAAAACACGATAACGGATCGAATGATGACCGAGAACGCTGCCCAACAGCCCCTCCCCAGTGCCGATGGCGCCAGTTTTCTGGCCGGGCCGGCCATGCTGCACATGATTCTGGTCTGCCTGGCCGGTGCAGTCCTCGGCTATGCGGCTGCGGTCGCCAGCTGGCTGTTCGTCGGTTTCGCCGCCGTCGCCGCGCTGGCTGTACTGGCATCGGGTTTTCGCCTGTTTCGCGGCTGCGATGCCTGGCTGGGTGAATTGCTCGCCTTCAGCCAGGCGGTGCGCCGCGGTGAGCTGCAGCGCCGCATGAAAACCTCAGGCAGCCGCCTGGCACCGCTCGGCGAATACATGAACAGCATGCTGCGTTCGCTGGTCGAGGTGGTCAAGGCCTTCGACCGCTCGTCGCAGGAACTGAACAGCGTCGCTCACGAAACCACGGCCAATGCCGAAGGTGGCGACGAAGGCGTGCGTCAGCAGCGCGACCTGACGGTATCGTCGGCCGCCTCGCTCGAAGAACTGACAGTCAGCCTGCGCCTGGCCAGCGAGCAGGCCGGCGAGGCCGCGCAGGTGGCCGAGCAGACGATGAGCGTGACCGGGCAGGGGGCGGATACGGTCGGTGCACTGGCGGCCCACGTTTCCGAACTGGCGACGACCGTGGCTGGCTCGGCCCGCACGGCTGGCGAGCTCAGTGCGCAGTCGCAGGAGATCGGCCAGATCGTCGGCGTGATCAAGGACATCGCCGGCCAGACCAACCTGCTGGCGCTCAATGCGGCCATCGAGGCAGCGCGGGCCGGCGAACAGGGGCGCGGTTTCGCCGTGGTTGCCGACGAGGTGCGCAAGCTGGCCGAGCGCAGTGCCGTGGCGGCCGGCGAAATCGGTGAACTGATCGGGCGTATCCAGCAACAGATCGAACAGATGGCGGCGACCATGCAGGCGAGCAACGCACGGGCTGCCGAGAGCGCGGCCGAGGGCGAAGCGGCCGCCAGCACCTTGCACGAAGTGGCCGGCAAATCGCAACGCACGCTGCTCCTGGTGCGCGACATTGCGGCGGCGAGCGCCGAGCAGAGTGAAGCGGCGCAAAGCATCGCGCGCGATATCGAACACCTGGCGCAACTGGCCGACCGCAACGAAATCCTGGTCCGCGACAGCAGCGAGTTGTCGCGCTATGTCGACCAGTTGGCCGTGCAACTGGCCGACCTGATCAAAACCTACCAGTACGAGTGAGCATCATGAGCGACCTGATCTATTGGCTAATCGGCATCGTCTTGGTGGCAGGGCTGTCACCCTTCGCCTGGAAGGCGCTTCGCTTGATCGGGCGACAGCCGCAGGTCAGCCTGCCGGAAGTGATCGCAACCAGCCGCGTGCTGTTCGATCTGGTGGTGAACCTGCAACAGCATCGCGGCATGAGCAGTGCCTGGCTGTCCGGCGATGCCTCGTTTGCCGCACGCCTGCGCGACAAACAGGCCGCCATCGACAGTCTGCTGCCGGCCTTGCAGCGCGACGCCCGTGCCGAAGGTGAGCGTCACGCGCCGTGCTTCACCGGCAACGAGGTGGCGCTGTTCGTCTTCCGCTGGCGCAGCCTGGTCGACGCGCTGGCCGGCAAGACGCCGGAACAGAGCATCGCCGAACACAGCCAATTGATCTCGCAGTTGCTCAACTGGCTGGCTGCTGTTGGCGAAGCCCGCCTGGAGCCGCTGCTCGACCGCGCCGATCAGGTGGGTACCGTGCGCAATTTTGCCTACCGCCTGCCGGCACTGGCCGAATGCCTGGGGCAGATGCGCGCCATCGGCAGCAGTGTCGCGGCGCGCCAGGCTTGCTCGCCGGTCGCCCGCGTCCGCCTGATGTTCTTGGTCAGCAAGGTCGAAGGCCTGCTTGAGCAGGCGTTGCGGGCGAGCAGCGCCGGGCAATCGTCGCCGCGCGCGCGCTCGGCCATCGTCGAACTGATCGGCCTGGTGCGCAGCAGCATCCTGGCCGGCGACGGGATCAAGGTGTCGCCCGAACAATATTTCGGCGTGGCAACGCGGGCGGTCGATGCCGTGGTGGCCTGGGTTGGCGAGAGCGGCCAGGCGCTGGAACGGGTGTCGCCACAAGCGCCGGGCGGCTTGACCCTGTTGCCGGGCTAAGGTGGCCTTGTCCAAGCCGAAAATGCCGTCGGTGCCCGTGCGGGGCGGTGGAATAATTATCTTGTTTCGAATGAGGGCTGTCGGCTGCGTGCCGAGGCCCGGAAAAGTTGGTCGTGAATCAAACCTTATTGTCGAATGGTCTGCACATGGTGCGTAAACGCCGTACATCCCCGTGGAGCGGTATCGATAGCGAGCGGGTGCTCCAGGTCCTGGTGAACAACCTGGAGGGGATGGTTTTCCGCTGCGCCATCGATGCGCAGTGGACCATGCATTTCGTCAGCGATGGTTGCCGTGAGCTGACCGGCTATTCGCCGGGGGAAATGGAGTTCAACCGCGGCGCCTCGCTCGAAATGATCACCCACCCGGACGACCGGGCGCGGGTGCGCGACACCATTGCCGAAGCGCTGCCGCAAGGCGGGCGCTACCGCACGCAATACCGCATCCGGCACAAGGATGGGTTGGAGAAATGGGTGCTCGAACGCGGCACCATCGTGCATGACGAATCGGGCGAGATGGTGCTCGAAGGCTTCATCGAGGACGTCACCGAGCAGGTGCTCAGCCTGCGCCTGCTGGCCGATGCCGAGATGCGCTACCGCAGCATCTTCGAGGATTCGGTGGTCGGCATGTTCCAGACCTCCATCGACGGCCACTATCTGGCCGCCAACCAGGCGCTGGCCACGCTTTACGGTTACACGACGCCGGTCGAGCTGATCGCCGGTCTGTCGGACATTGCCGGGCGGCTCTATGTCGACCCGCAGCGCCGCGACGAATTCAAGCGCCAGATTCTTGAGCACCGGCGTGTCACCGACTTCGAGTCCGAGGTCTATCGCAAGGATGGCAGCCGCATCTGGATTTCCGAGAACGCCCACGCCGTCATCGGGCGCGACGGCGAGCCGCTCTATTACGAGGGCACGGTCGAGGACATCACTGCCCAGCGCAACTACCAGCAGCAGCTCGAATACCAGGCCACGCACGATCCGCTGACCGGCCTGCCCAACCGCAACCTGTTGCAGGACCGCCTGCACCAGGCCATGCGCCTGGCGCAGCGGCAGGGCACACAGGGGGCGCTGGCCTTCGTCGATCTCGACAACTTCAAGTTCATCAACGACAGCCTCGGCCATGGCGCCGGCGACCGCCTGCTGGTCGAGGTCGCCCGCCGGCTCAAGGCCTGCCTGCGCGATTCCGACACCGTGGCGCGCTACGGCGGCGACGAATTCGTACTCATCCTCGGCGACCACGGCGGCTTGAGCGAAACCCTGCACATCCTGCACCGCATCCAGGAGATCGTGGCCAGCCCGATCAACGTCGACGGCCACGAACTGCGCGTCAATTGCAGCATCGGCGTCAGCGTCTTTCCCGACGATGCCGACGACCT
>JAYRUZ010000164.1:0-4601 GCA_041918795.1 Azonexus sp.
TATGATAACCGACCCGGTTCGAGCCCCGGCCCGGACAACGTAACCCTTTGTAACCCACCGTGACCACTTCCCCCCTCACCCATTTCGATGCCAGCGGCCAGGCGCACATGGTCGACGTCGGCGCCAAAGCCGAAACCGCCCGCCAGGCTCGCGCAGCCGGCAGCATCTACATGCAGGCCGCCACCCTGGCCCTGATTCGCGAGGGCTCGGCCAAGAAGGGGGACGTCCTCGGCATCGCCCGCATCGCTGCCATCCAGGCTTCGAAGCGCACAGGCGACCTGATCCCGCTCTGCCACCCGATCGCCCTGACTCGCGTCGCCGCTGAGTTCACTGTCGACCCGGCTGCCAACGCAGTTCATTGCGAAGTGATGGCCGAATGCTTCGGCCGAACCGGGGTCGAGATGGAAGCCCTGACTGCCGTTTCGGTCGGCCTGCTGACCATCTACGACATGTGCAAGGCGGCCGATCGCGGCATGCGCATCGACGGCATTCGCCTGCTCGAGAAAAAGGGCGGCAAATCCGGCCATTGGCAGGCCGACTGACTCCGACTGACATCATGTTCGAACTACGTCGAAAAATGCTCAAGGGCGGCGCCTCAGCCGCCATACTGTCACCATTGCTGGCAGCCGGCCTGCTCCGCCCAAGCGCCTTGCTCGCTGCGGAATGGAACCGCAACGCGTTCACCGCCAAGACCGTCGGCGACGCGCTGAAGGCCTTCGGCAGCGCCAACGCCGCCGAGTCGCGCGACATTCAGATCACCGCACCTGAAATCGCCGAAAACGGCGCCAAGGTCGAGGTGGAAGTCACCAGCAACATCCCGAACACCCGGACATTGGCCGTCTTCGCCGACAAGAACCCGATGCCACTCTGTGCCGCGCTCGATTTCTCCGGCCCGGTCATGCCTTTCGCCCGCATCCAGATCAAGCTGGCCGAAACGACGCGCATCCGCGCTGTCGCGCGTGGGGCTGACGGCAAGAACCATGTCGCGTTTCGTGAAATCAAGGTCACCCTCGGCGGGTGTGGGGGCTAAGCAGATGGGCGAGCAGATCAAGATCCGCGCACTAATTCAGGGCGACACGGCAGACATCCGCATCCTGATGCAGCATCCGATGGAAACCGGACTGCGCAAGGACGAGCGCGGCCAGGTCATACCGATCCAGTTCATTCAAAGCTTCACCGTCAATCTGAACGGCAAGGCCATCATCGACGGACAACTGAATACTTCTGTTTCCAAGAACCCGCTGTTCGCCTTCAAGGCCAGGGGAGTCAAGGCGGGGGACAAGATCGGGGTTTCCTGGACAGACAACACCGGCGACCGTCGCCAGGACGAGATCACTGTCGCCTGACAGGTTTACGACAAAGCCAAACAAAAAGCCCGTCTGAAACCAGACGGGCTTTTAATTTCAACAATCCGCGGTTTAGGCGCGCTGGATGTTGGAAGCCTGCTTGCCCTTGGGGCCTTGCACGACCTCGAAGGAAACCTTTTCGCCTTCCTTCAGGGTCTTGAACCCGTTCATGTTGATCGCCGAGAAGTGGGCGAAGAGGTCTTCGCTGCCGTCGTCCGGCGTAATGAAACCAAAACCTTTTGCATCATTGAACCACTTGACAGTACCGATTGCCATGTCTGCAACTTTCATACAAAAAACGAACAAATTCCCGGGTCTCCCCGACTCCCTTGTTTGTGCTCAAAGCCCCGGTGCGTGTGGCAACCCTGATGCTAGTTGAATCCAAACAGAATGCTTTCTACGCGAGATGAATTTCTTCGTCAACAGGTTTCGTTGCGGCGCTGCAACAATTATTCAGGCCCGGGAATTGCTAAGAATGGACTGGAAAAACAGGATGACCAACACCATCTAACGTGTTGCAGATTGGTTTGGACTGTATAGAATCGGACGCATGGCTACGAAGATTCAGGAAGGCGGTCAACTCGAGGCGCAACGCGCCGGAGTACAACCGCCGAAGATGTACAAGGTGGTGTTGCTGAACGACGATTACACACCGATGGATTTCGTCATTACCGTTCTGCAGCGTTTTTTTTCGTTGGATACTGAACAAGCGACGCGAATCATGCTCAAAGTTCATAACGAAGGTCGTGCCGTGTGCGGGGTTTACTCCCGCGACATCGCAGCAACCAAAGTAGAACAAGTCCTAGCTTTCGCCCGCCAATATCAACACCCGCTTGCCTGCATCATGGAGGAAAACTGATGATTGCCCAGGAACTCGAAGTCAGCCTGCACATGGCCTTCGTCGAGGCGCGTCAAAAACGCCACGAGTTCATCACTGTCGAGCATCTTCTGCTGGCGCTGATCGACAATCCCTCCGCCGCAGATGCCCTGCGCGCCTGCGGTGCGAAGCCCGATGCGTTGCGCAAGGATTTGAGCAACTTCATCAACGAGCACACGCCGACCGTCTCCGGCGAAGACGACATCGACACGCAGCCGACCCTGGGCTTCCAGCGCGTCATTCAGCGTGCCATCCTGCACGTGCAGTCCTCCGGCAAGAAGGAAGTCAATGGTGCCAACGTGCTGGTTGCCATCTACGGCGAGAAGGATTCGCACGCCGTCTATTTCCTGCAAAAACAAGGTGTGACGCGACTCGACGTGGTGAATTTCATCTCGCACGGCATCAGCAAGGTGCCGCAGCAGAAGGCCGCGCCGGAGGGGGAAGTCGAGACCGAAGGCGAAAAGGCGGAAGCCGGGCCGCTCGAGCAATACACCATCAACCTCAATGCGCTAGCCCTGCAAGGCAAGATCGACCCGCTGATCGGCCGCGACAAGGAACTGGAGCGCGTCATCCAGACCCTGTGCCGCCGGCGCAAGAATAACCCGCTACTGGTCGGCGAAGCCGGCGTCGGCAAGACCGCTATCGCCGAAGGCCTGGCCCGTCGCGTCGTCGAAGGCGATGTGCCCGAGGTGCTGGCCAAGGCGAACGTCTACGCGCTGGACATGGGCGCCCTGCTCGCCGGCACCAAGTATCGCGGCGACTTCGAACAGCGCCTGAAGGGCGTCCTGAAGTCCTTGCAGGACAACCCGGATGCCATCCTGTTCATCGATGAAATCCACACCCTGATCGGCGCCGGTGCCGCGTCGGGTGGCACGCTGGATGCCTCCAACCTGCTGAAGCCGGCGCTCTCCTCCGGCCAGATGAAGTGCATCGGTGCGACAACCTACACCGAATTTCGCGGTATCTTCGAGAAGGACAGCGCCCTGTCACGTCGCTTCCAGAAAATCGATGTCAATGAGCCGTCGGTCGCCGAAACTGTCGAAATCCTCAAGGGTCTGAAGGCGCGTTTCGAGGCGCACCATGGCATCAAGTATTCGGCCACGGCGATTACCTCGGCCGTCGAGCTGTCGGCCCGCTACATCACGGACCGCCACCTGCCGGACAAGGCTATCGACGTGATCGACGAGGCCGGTGCCGCGCAACGCATCCTGCCGAAATCGAAGCAGAAGAAGGTCATCAACAAGACTGACATCGAGGAAATCGTCGCCAAGATCGCCCGCATCCCGTCGCAACACGTGACCATGGACGACCGCAGCGCACTGAAGAACCTCGACCGCGACCTGAAGAACGTCGTCTTCGGCCAGGAAAAGGCCATCGACGCGCTGGCCAAGGCGATCAAGATGACCCGTTCCGGCCTCGGCAACCCGAGCAAGCCGATCGGCTCCTTCCTGTTCAGCGGCCCGACCGGCGTCGGCAAGACCGAAGTCGCCAAGCAACTGGCCTACTGCCTGGGCATCGAGCTGGTGCGCTTCGACATGTCGGAATACATGGAGCGCCACGCTGTCTCCCGCCTGATCGGCGCGCCGCCGGGCTATGTCGGTTTCGACCAGGGCGGCCTGCTGACCGAAGCGGTGACCAAGAAGCCGTACTGCGTGCTGCTGCTCGACGAAATCGAGAAGGCGCATCCGGACATCTTCAATATCCTGTTGCAGGTGATGGACCACGGTACGCTGACCGACAACAACGGACGCAAAGCCGACTTCCGCAACGTGGTGATCATCATGACCACCAATGCCGGCGCGGCCGACCTGCAGAAAACGAGCATGGGCTTCACCTCGTCCAAGCAGGCTGGGGACGAGATGGTCGAGATCAAGCGCTTGTTCACGCCTGAATTCCGCAACCGTCTGGACGCGACCATCGGTTTCGCGGCGCTGGATCACGAGATCATCCTGCGCGTGGTCGACAAGTTCCTGATGCAGCTCGAAGAACAGTTGCACCAGAAGAAGGTCGAGGCGCACTTCACCGAGGCGGTCAAGGAAATGCTGGCCGAGAAGGGTTTCGATCCACTGATGGGCGCTCGCCCGATGGCCCGCCTGATCCAGGACACCATCCGCTCGGCGCTGGCCGACGAACTGCTGTTCGGCAAGCTGGCCAACGGCGGCCACGTCACGGTGGACCTCGACAAGGACGGCAAGATCAGCCTCGATTTTGAAGAGGAAAAGGCGGCCGAAACCGTCTGACCATTTGCCAGCACCCCGAAAAGCCGTGCAAGATTGCACGGCTTTTTTATTTCCGGAGACAAAAGAATGAGCTTCAAGACCCCCGACCTGTGCGATGAATTCGAGGCCGAACTGGGCAAGAGCGTGCGCGTCGTCGCC
>JAYRUZ010000165.1:0-4597 GCA_041918795.1 Azonexus sp.
ATGAACTTCGTGCATAGCCTGTGGCTGGCCATTCCCTTGCTGATCCTGATCGGTGCCCTGTCCGGTTTCTTCGTCGTGCCGATGAACGCCCTGCTGCAGCATCGCGGCCATATCCTGATGGGGGCTGGCCACTCGATCGCGGTGCAGAATTTCAACGAAAACCTGTCCATCCTGATCATGACCGGCTTGTACTACCTGATGGTCAAGCTCGACCTGTCGATCTACTGGGTGCTGACCCTGTTCGGCCTCTTCGTCAGCAGCCTGATGTACCTGATCCGCCAGCGCCACCTGGCCAACCAGGCGGAGCGCGACGATGTCCAGCATCTGGACGACAGCGCCCATCACTAATACCGTCCTGGCCGCCTGCTGAGCGCATGTTCCGCAAGCTACGCATCCTCATCCTGCTGCTTATCCTGGCCACGGTCGGACTAGGCGCCTGGCGTTCCAACAGCCGGCTGACCGCCTGGGAACACACCGTCCACGTCGGCATCTATCCGATTGCCGCCGACGATTCCACGGCCACGCAGAACTACGTTCGTTCCCTGGATGCCGCAGTCCTGGCCGAGGTAGCCGAGTGGATGCAGGAAGAAAGCACGCGCTACGGCAAGTCGGTATTGCGCCCGATCAGCCTGAATGTCGCGGCGCCACTCGGCGAGCTGCCGCCCCTGCCGCCCGAGCGGGCCAGCGCACTCGATGCCGTCACCTGGAGCCTGAAGCTGCGCTGGTGGGCATCCCGGCACGACGCCATCGGCGGACCGAAGCCGCATGTCCGGCTCTTTGTCCTCTTCCATGACCCCGAGCGAACGCCGCGCCTGCCCCATTCGACCGGCCTGAGCAAGGGCCAGGTCGGCATCATTCATGCGTTCGCCAGCCGCCAGCAACGCAGGCAGAATGCGGTCGTCCTGACCCACGAACTGCTGCACACCTTCGGTGCCACCGACAAATACGACCCGGCAACGCTACTGCCGATATTTCCGGCCGGCTATGCCGAACCCGAGCGCTCCCCCCGCCTGCCGCAACGCTTTGCCGAAATCATGGGCGGACGGACACCGGTCAACGAGCAGCAGGCCGACATCCCGGCCAGCCTGAGCGAAACCCTGATCGGCCCGGCAACTGCCGCAGAAATCGGCTTGTCGCGCTAAACCCGGGCCAGCCCTGCATGTTGGCCGATTAATATATTTGTAATTTCCAGCCAGACGAGTTAGCCTTTAGGCGTAGTCAATAATAACTATGCACGCCAAACCGGCGGAGCTCCTCAATGGTTGAACAGACGAAGAAACCAGCGGCGTTCGAATCACGCTACCTGCTGATTCTCTCCCTGATCCTGCTCCTCTTCCTGGCCGCGGGAACTGTCTCCTATCGCGGTATCTCAGAGTATCGCGCCACTCGCCTCGAGATCCAGGAGCTGCTGCAAGCCGCCGACACGATACGCTACTGCGATGAGGTGCTGACCATGTCGGCCCGCATGGGGGCGATGACGGGGAATGCCGACTGGCGGCGCCGCTACGATGCTTTCGTACCGCAACTCGATGCGGCGATCGGCGAAACCATCCAGCGTTTCCCCAAGGCCAGAAAAACCCTGGAACTGACGAGCGAAGCCAACCAGCGCCTGATCACCGCCGAACGGCGTGCCTTGGCCCTGGCCGCTTCGGGCCAGTTGCCGGCGGCCTCCGCACTGCTCTTCAGCAAAAGCTACGAAGACGACAAGAAAATATACAGCGCCGGTCTGGAACGCCTGATCGCCGATATCCAGGATTACCGGGAACAGGTTGAGAAACGCCTGCACGACGACATGCTGGCCACTGAAGTGATCGTCAGCGTACTGCTCACCCTGGTCGTCTTCACGCTGATCTACGGCTTCCGCCTGTTCAGCTACCGTCTCGATCTGGAACGCGCCCTGAGCGAGGTCGGACGGCGCTTGCTGGCCCGTGATCGCAGCCAGCTCGACGAGGGCCTGCAGTGGATCTTGCGCCTGCTGGCGACCAAGGCCCGCGCCAACAATTGCTACCTGTTACGTCGGGCTCGCCATGGCAGCGAAAACGCCTGGTTGCTGATTGCCCAGTTCTCCGTCGATTCCGTCACGCTGGCGCCGGATCGGAATACCCTGCCCGCATTGATCGGTCGCCCGGACGAAGACGGCGTGGTCTGGCTGCCGTCGCGCAATGCCATGTCCCGCATCGCCAATCGGGAAAAGGCCGCACTGGAAGCGCTCGGTATCGGCAGGCTGCTCGGTATCCTGCTCAACCACGGCCAGGATTACGAGTTTTTCCTTGGCCTGGCCGGCCGCGAAAAATGCATGCTGTGGACCGAGCACGATGCGCCGCTGCTGCGCACCGTCGCCGAAATCGTCGCCGGCGCCATCGAGGTCAGAGAGAAGGAAGAGGAATTGCTCCGTCTGGCCACTCAGGACGAACTGACCGGCCTGGCCAATCGGCGCAGTTTCACCGACGAACTTGAGCGCGAACTGCTGCGCACCAAACGCAGCGGTACCAGCTCGGCACTCATGATGATCGACCTGGACCATTTCAAGCAGGTCAACGACAACCATGGCCATGCCACCGGCGACCGGCTGTTACGTCATTTTGCCGAGTGCGCGCGAAGCGTCCTGCGCGAAGTCGACATCCTGGGCCGCGTCGGCGGCGAGGAATTCGCCGCCATCCTGCCCGATATCGATATCGCCGGGGCAATCGCTGCCGCCGAGCGCCTGCGCCACGAACTGGAACATTCCTGTGTTCTTGGCGAATCCGGACAGTTGAAATTCACCGGCAGCATCGGCGTCACCCTGCTGCAGACTGACGATACCGGCTACGAGTCGGCCATGAAGCGGGCGGATCGCGCCCTCTACGCCGCCAAGAAGGCCGGGCGAAACTGCGTGCATTTCACGCAGGGCGAAGTCCATCCGGCGCCGTAGCGCCGATCGACAACTAAAGCTGCAGTTCCGGCGCAACCTGCTGGTTCAAGGTGCGGCGGGCAAACAGCAGATCCTCCCAGGCCTTGGCTTTTTCCGGCAGATTGCGCAGCAGATAGGCCGGGTGGTAGGTCACCACGACCGGAATGCCGGCAAACTCGAAGCGCTTGCCGCGCAGGGCTGACAGCGACTTGTCGTCGTGCAGGATGGCATGGACCGCTGCCTTGCCGAGCAGCACGATCACCTTTGGCTTGAGCAGTGCGATCTGGCGCTCCAGAAAGGGACGGCAGGCGGCCATTTCTGCGGCCTCCGGTGTCCGGTTGCCCGGCGGGCGGCACTTGACCGCATTGGCGATATAAACCTTGTTGCCACGCGCGATATCGAGCGATGCCAGCATGTTGTCCAGCAGCTTGCCGGCCTGGCCGACGAAGGGCTCGCCTTTCTGGTCTTCCTCAGCCCCCGGGCCTTCGCCGATGAACAGCCAGTCCGGGTTGAGATCACCCACCCCGAGCACTGCCTGCCGCCGCTGCTGGCAAAGGCCGCAGGCCTTGCAGTCAGCGACCTGGCGAGCCAATTCCGGCCAATTTGCCTCGTGCACCGCAGCAGCCTGGCCAACGATGGCCGGTGCCGGATTTTCCGGCGGAGCAATGGGCATGGCAGGCACGGCGCCGGCAACTTCCTCGGAGAACGGCTCGCTTGCCTCGGCTGGCGGCGTTTCACGCAGCACCCAGAGCGGCGAAATGCCCATCTCGACCAGCATTTGTTCGCGGCTCAGGCTCATAGCAGCTCCTTGTCGAAGATCAGGGCATCCTCGCGCCCGACCAGCGCCGGATAGTAGCCCTTGCGCAGGCCGATCTGGCGAAAACCGAAATGGCGATAGAGGGCCACGGCCTGATCGTTCGACGGCCGCACCTCGAGAAACAGCTTCGTTGCCCCGCCCAGGCGGGCGCACTCCATGGCGTGGCGCAGCAAGCGGGCGCCATTGCCCTTCCCCTGATGAGGCTTGGCTACCCCGATATTGAGCAGATGCGCCTCATCCAGCACCGACATGACGACCGAAAAACCCAGCAGTTCACCGCCTCGGCGCATGACCCAAACGCTGTAGCCGGCCTCGAGTGAATCGGCAAAGTTGCCGCGTGACCACGGAAAGGATTGCAAGGTCGCCTCCAGCGCCGTCACGCCGTCGAGGTCACGCTCGTTCATCGGAAAGAACTCGGTGTCGACTAGCAAAGCGTTCACGCCTTGCCCCCTTCACCAAGCCGTTCGGCAACGGTCTTGGCCACCTTGTCACGCACATACAGCGGTGCAGCCAAGGCCGCGTCGATGCCCTCGCCGCGCGCGACGCGCGGCGCGGCCAGAAGGGCGACAGCGCCAGCCGTCGGCAGGATGTCCGTGCGCAGCGCCAGGCCGAGTTCTTCGAGCCTGGCACGCAGCGCCGGATATGCGACCGGTGCATTGCCGCACGCCAGCCAATGGCCGCCGCTCGGCAGTTCCAGGCAATCCGGGGTAGCCAGGCGGATTTCCCCATCCAGCCGATAACCTTCGTCGTCCTGCCGATAGCGGGCGGCATAGACCTCGCCCATGCGGGCATCGAGCAAGGACAGTACATTCGCTGCCCCGGTCAGCGCTGCCATGGCCTCCAGGCTGGTCACCGGGAGCAGCGGCAGATCGGCCGCCACGGCCAGCCCC
>JAYRUZ010000166.1:0-4593 GCA_041918795.1 Azonexus sp.
CATCTGGCGGCGATTGCCGGCGAACATGGCAGCAACGAGCCGCTAACCGGCTTGTTGCTCGATGGTGTCGGCCTCGGTCCGGACGGCGGTGCCTGGGGCGGCGAATTGCTGCATCTCGATGGTGCCGAGTGCCAACGTCTCGGCCATCTGCAGCCGCTGGCGCTGCCCGGCGGCGACCGCGCGGCGCGCGAGCCGTGGCGCATGGCGGTGGCGGCGCTGCACGGCGCCGGCCTCGGTCACCACATCGGCGGCTGGCTGAAAGCGACCTGGCCGGAGCGCGATGCCGGCCCCTTGCTGACCATGCTCGCCCGCCAATTGCGTTGCCCGCCGACGACCAGTCTGGGCCGTTGGTTCGATGCCGTCGCCGCGCTGCTCGGTGTGCGCGACGTGATGGCTTTCGAAGGCCAGGCCGCGATGGAGCTGGAAGGCTTGGCCGCCGGCTTCGGTCAGATCGAACCCCTGGCGGGTGGCTATGCCCTGCGCGATGGCGGCCGGGTGCTCGACCTGTCGCCCATGCTGGTGCACTTGCTCGAGTTACGCGGCGATGCGGCCCGTGCCGCAGCGCTGTTCCATGCCACGCTGGCCGCCGGGTTGGCCGAGTGGGCGACGGCTGTCCCTCAAGGGGTCTTCTTGCAGGGTGCGGTGCACGGGCCAAAAAGGCAGAAAATCGCGCTTGGCGGCGGCTGTGCCATGAACGCCGTGCTGGCCGAAAATCTGCGCCGTGAACTGGCCGGGCGCGGCGTCGATTTGCTGGAAGCCCGGCTGGCACCACCCAATGACGGCGGGCTAGCACTGGGTCAGGCGGTGGTCGCCAGACGCATGAAATAACAGTGGCTTACGACCGGATGGACTAGTTACTCCGGCTGACAAGTAATTAACCATTTATTGCCTGAACTGGAAACCTGCGGCTGCCAATTGCTTCCCTTGATGCGCCGCAACAAAATCGCTAAGCGACTGGTTATATTAGAAAAGTCTTTTCTGGCCCGCTTATTGCGGAAATAGTCGCCAATAAATAATCGCCAGACCCCCCAAGCAGAGAATCGTGCGCCGACCATCGGCGGCAACACATACAAAAGGGGAGATCAATGGCCAACCAAAATCTGATCAAGCTGGAGCTGGATCAACGCATCGCGGCGGCGGCCGAGCGCTTGTCCATGTCGCGTCGCGAGTTCCTGCAATTCTGTGCCGCGCTCGCCAGCACGCTGGGCTTGCCGCAAGGGGCGGATGCCGCCGTGGCCGAGGCCGTGGCGACCAAGAAGCGGCCGAGTGTCATCTGGCTGCATTTCCAGGAATGCACCGGCTGCACCGAATCGATGCTGCGCGCCGAACATCCGACGCTGGAAAAGCTCATCCTCGACGTCATTTCGCTCGATTACCACGAGACGCTGTTCGCTGCTGCCGGCCATCAGGTCGAAGCGGCGCGCCATGCGGCGATGAAGGAAAACAAGGGGCAATACATCCTGGTCGTCGAAGGAGCGATCCCGACCCGCGACAATGGCGTTTATTGCAAGATCGGCGGCAAGACCGCCATCGAGCTGCTCAAGGAATGCGCGGCCGATGCGGCGGCGGTGATCGCCATCGGCTCCTGCGCCTCGTGGGGCGGCATGCCGTCGACCATCCCGTCGATTCCCGGGGCGACCGACAGCCCCACCGGATCGAGCGGGGTGGCTCAGGTGCTCGGCAAGCCGGTGGTCACCATTCCCGGCTGCCCGCCCAACCCGTACAACTTCCTGTCCACCGTCGTGCATTTCCTGACCTACGGCAAACTGCCCGAGGTCGATGACAAGGGCCGTCCGAAGTTCGCCTATTCGCGCCTGATCCACGAAAACTGCGAGCGCCGCGCCCACTTCGACGCCGGGCGCTTCGCCATGGAGTTCGGCGACGACGGCCATCGCAAGGGCTACTGCCTGTACAAGCTGGGCTGCAAGGGGCCGGAAACCTACGCCAACTGTTCGGTCATCATGTTCGGCGATGCTGGTGCCGGCACCTGGCCGGTGGCTTGCGGCCACCCGTGCATCGGCTGCACCGAGCAGGGCGTCGGCTTTGCCAAGCCGATCCATACCGTGGCCAAGCTGAAGAACATCGAACCCTCCGCCTTCCTGCCGCGCATCGTCGAGGAGAAGGGCGTTGGCGCCACGCTTGGTTCGGCCGCGGTGCTCGCTGCCGTGGCCGGTGCTGCCGCCGGGGCCGGGGCGATGGTCGCCAAGAACCTCGGTTTGTCGCACCAGGCCGAGGAAATGGAGCGGGCGAAGAAGGAAGGCAACAAAGCCACCGAATCGACGGAGGTCTGAGATGACCAGCAGACGTGACTTTCTGCGCGGCTGCCTGGCCGGCGGTGCGGCGGCTGCCGCAGCCGTCGTGCCCGAGGTGGCCTGCGCGCGCGATACGCTCCAACGCCCACCCGAAGCGCTCGGCCTGCTCTACGACGCCACCCTGTGCGTCGGCTGCCAGGCCTGCGTTGCCGCATGCAAGCGGGCGAACGAGAACCCGGCCGAATTCACGGCCATGGACAAGCTGTGGGATACGCCGCTCGATACGACCGGCCACACCTTCAACCTGATCAAGATGTACCGCAACGGCACGATGGCAACGAAGGATAGCGAGCTGAACGGCTTCTCCTTCATGAAAACCTCGTGCATGCACTGTGCCGACCCGTCCTGCGTCTCGGCCTGCCCGGTGTCGGCAATGGCCAAGGACGCAACCACCGGCGTCGTCGGCTACGACCCCGATGCCTGCATCGGTTGCCGTTACTGCGTCGCCGCCTGCCCGTTCGGCATTCCGAAATACCAGTACGACTCGCCGACCGGCAAGATCGGCAAGTGCGAGCTGTGCCGGCATCGCCACAAGGACGGCCATTATTCGGCCTGTGCCGAGGTTTGTCCAACCGGTGCCACGCTGTTCGGCCGCACCGAGGATCTGCTGGCTGAAGCACGGCGCCGTCTGGCCTTGAAGCCGGGCGAATGGGCCCGTATCCCGCGCGGCCGCCTGCCGGCCAAGGGCGAAACGGCCGAGCAGGCCGCCCAGTGGAAGGGCCCGCTCGACCAGAGCTATCAGGCCGTGGTCGGCCAGTACAAGCAGCATGTCTATGGCGAAACCGAGTACGGCGGCACGCAGGTGCTCAAGCTGTCGGCGGTCGAGTTCGAGAAGGTCGGCATGCCCAAGCTGCCGCCGAAATCGTCGGCCGCCACTTCGGAAACCATCCAGCACTCGCTGTACGGCGGCATGATCATGCCGATCGCCGTGCTGGCCGGCCTGACCTGGGTGGCCAAGCGCAATGTCGTGCTGGAAGACGACGAAGCAAGCAAAAACCAGAAGGGAGGCCAGTCATGAGCGCCCATTCGCATCCGGCGCCGGCTCCGGTCGGCGGCAAGCTGTTCAATACCGCGACCTTCGTCTGCGCCCTGTTGATCATGGCCATGGTCGCCATCCTGTTCGTCCGCTTCATTTTCGGACTGGGCGCGGTGACCAACCTGAATGACGGATACCCGTGGGGCATCTGGGTCGTCTTCGACGTGGTCATCGGCTCGGCCTTCGCTTGCGGCGGCTTCTCGGTGGCCATGCTGGTCTATATCTTCAACCGCGGCGAATACCACCCGATGGTGCGGCCGGCCCTGCTGGCCTCGCTGTTCGGCTACACGCTGGCCGGCGTCGGGGTGATTTTCGACCTCGGCCGGTACTGGAACTTCTGGCACATCCTGTGGCCGACCTATGCCAACCCGAATTCGGTGATGTTCGAGGTCGCCCTGTGCATCTCCTGCTACATCACGGTGATGTGGATCGAATTCTCGCCGGTCTTCATGGAGCAGTGGGGCCTGAAAGTGCAAAAGAAGAAGCTGGAGAAGGTGCTGTTCTTCTTCATCGCACTCGGCACCTTGTTGCCGATGATGCACCAGTCCTCACTCGGCACCTTGCTGGTGGTGATGGGTGGTCAGGTCAATCCGCTGTGGCAGACCCCGGTCGTGCCGCTGCTCTACCTGTTGAGCGCGGTGACCATCGGCTACGGCGTGGTGTTGTTCGAGTCCTGTATCGCCTCGTCGGCCTATCGCCGCGAGATCGAGATGCACCTGCTACAGCCGATGGCCAAGATCATGCTCGGCACGCTGGCGGCCTTCCTCTGTGTGCGCTTCGGCGATCTGGTCGTACGCGGTGCGCTCGGCCATGCCTTCTCGCCCAGCCTGGAAGCTTTCTTCTTCTGGCTGGAAACGGCCGGCTTCGTGCTGCCCTATGCACTGGTTGGCACGGCCAATGCCCGGCGCAATCCGGCCCGCCTGTTCCTGGCCGGGGTGTCGATCATGGTTGCCGGCGTGCTGCTGCGCGTCAATGGCTTCCTGATCGGCTACGACACCGGTCCGGGCTGGCACTACTTCCCGAGCATCGCCGAAATGCTGGTCACCATCGGCATGTTCGCCATCGAAGTGCTCGGCTACATCATCATCACCCGCCGCTTCCCGGTGCTGCCGCGCCCGGCGGTTGGCAACTAAGCACCACTGAATTCGAGGGATAGGAGAAAAAAATGACTAAACGAGTAACCATCGACCCGGTCACCCGCATCGAGGGTCACCTGCGCGTCGACGTGGAAGTGGACGGCGGCCG
>JAYRUZ010000167.1:0-4567 GCA_041918795.1 Azonexus sp.
CGCAGCCGCTTTCTCGATGGCTTGCCGGCCGAGCGCTATCCGCTGGCCGGCATCCTGGTGGCGCTGGCGGTCGGTGACCAGAAGGCGGTCAACGGTGAATTGTGGACGGTGTTCAATCGTACCGGTACGACGCATTTGATGTCGATCTCCGGCTTGCACGTGACGATGGTGGCGGCGCTGTTCGGTGCCTTGGTCGGTGCGCTGTGGCGACGCGTACCTGCCTTGGCCATCCGTCTGCCGGCGCAGCAGGCGGCGATCGCCGCCGCCGGCCTGGCGGCCTTCGGCTATGCCTTGCTGGCCGGCTTTGCCGTGCCGGCCCAGCGCACGCTCTACATGCTGCTGGTCGCCGGCCTGGCCTCGTGGTCCGGGCGCCTCGTCGCGCCGAGCCGGGTGTTGGCGCTGGCCTTGCTGGTGGTTCTGCTGATCGATCCGTGGAGCGTATTGGCGGCGGGTTTCTGGCTGTCGTTCGGTGCGGTGGCGGCCTTGCTCTACGTCGGTTCGGCGCAGCCTGGCGGGCCGCCCGGCTGGCGCGAGCGGGTACGCCACTGGGGGACGGTGCAATGGGCGGCGACGCTGGCCTCCCTGCCGGTGCTGCTGCTCGTTTTCCAGCAATTTTCACTGGTCTCGCCGCTGGCCAATGCGCTGGCCATTCCGTTGGTCAGTTTCGTCGTGACGCCGCTGGCCCTGCTCGGGGCGCTGCTGCCCTGGTGGCCGATCCTGGCCCTGGCGCACGGCGTGCTGGAGTGGCTGCTGCGCTTTCTCGAGTGGTGTGCCGTCTGGCCGGTCTGGCAGGCGCCGGCGCCGCCCTTGTGGGCTGCGGTGGCGGCTGGAGTTGGCGTGGCGGTGTGCCTGCTGCCGCGTGGCGTGCCGGGGCGGCTGCTCGGCGTCTTTTGGTTGTTGCCGGCCTTGTTCTGGCCACCGGCGCAACCGGCCGCGGGCGAAGCATGGGTCGACGTGCTCGATGTCGGACAAGGTCTGGCGACGGTGGTGCGCACACGCCAGCACACACTGATCTACGATCCGGGGCCGCTCTACAGCGCCGAGTCGGATGCCGGGCAGCGCGTCGTCGTGCCTTACCTGCGCTGGCTCGGGGTGAATCGGATCGATACGCTGGTGGTCACCCATCGCGACACCGATCATTCGGGCGGCACGGCCTCGGTGCGGGCGGCGCTGCCGGTCGGGGACATCCTGTCGTCGCTGCCGGAACTGGGCGGTACGCTTTGTGCTGCCGGGCAACGCTGGCAGTGGGATGGCGTCGATTTCGCCGTGTTGCATCCGCAGGAGGCGACTGCTGCGGTGCACGAGGCAAGAAGGGCAAAAACCAACCATGCATCGTGCGTGCTGAAAGTGAGCGCGGGCGATCACAGCCTGCTGCTGACCTCGGACATCGAGGCGCCGGATGAGGCAGCCCTGCTGGCGCGGGAAGGGGCGATGCTGCGTTCGGACATCCTGCTGGTGCCGCACCACGGCTCGCGAACATCCTCCACCGATGCCTTTCTCGATGCGGTCGGCGCGCGCGCTGCCATCGTGCCGGTCGGCTACCGCAACCGCTTCGGCCATCCCAAGTCCGAGGTGATGGAACGCTACGCGGCCCGCGGCGTCAGCGTCTGGCGGACGGATCGCGATGGGGCCGTCCAGGTACGCCTGCCCTCGGCCAGCCAGCCCACGCTGAGCGCCTGGCGCAGCGAGCATGCGCGCTACTGGCATGGCCGGTGATACATTTCTGGCTGAAGAGCTGGTAAGAAATCATCGTGAGCGAGCCGCATGCTAGGCGGGGTACGGCGACGAAAGAGATCAAACGGATAGGCGAGGAGCGAGCACCGACCAACGATGCCGTGGGCTCGCGCAGTAGATTTATTCGCCGGTTCGGAGGAGACAACAATGAAATACACCACAGGATCGGTGCAATGCCTGAGCCCGTCGGGCCTGCATCGCATGGCCTACACGGAGTGGGGGGCGCGCGACAATCCGCGCGTGCTGGTCTGCGTGCATGGCCTGACGCGCAATGCGCGCGATTTCGACTGGCTGGCCGAGGCGCTGTCGGCGCATTACCGGGTAATTTGCCCGGATGTGGTCGGGCGCGGCCAGAGCGGCCGTCTGCTCGACCCGAGCGGCTACGCCATTCCGCAATACGTCGCCGACATGGTGACGCTGATCGCCCGGCTGAATGTCGATACGGTCGATTGGGTCGGTACCTCGATGGGCGGCCTGATCGGCATGGCGCTGGCGGCGCAGGCGGGCAGTCCGATCCGCCAGCTGGTGTTGAACGATGTCGGGCCGATCATCACGGTCGATGCGCTGCACCGGATTGCCGAGTACGTCGGGGTCGATCCGACCTGGGCCACGGTGGACGAGGCGCAGGCCTATGTCCGGCAGATCAGCGCACCGTTCGGCCAGCTGAGCGACGAGCAATGGCGGCACCTGACCGAACACAGCATCGCCCAGCGGCCGGATGGGCGCTGGGGCTTTCGCTACGATCCGCGCATCGCCGAGCCGTTTCGCGCCGCTTTCGTCGGCAAGGACATCGATCTGTGGCCGATCTACGAACGCATCGCCAGCCCGACCCTGGTCATCCGCGGCGCCGAATCGGACCTGCTCGGCCGCGATACCTGGCAGCAGATGGGTGTCCGCGGTGCACGGGCCGAATTGGCTGAAATTCCCGGCGTCGGCCATGCGCCGATGTTCCTTTCGGACGAGCAGATCGCACTTGTCCGCAATTTTCTGTTGAAGTCATGAAACACATCGTCATCCACGGATTGAAACTCGAATACCGCGACACCCCGGCTGCCGCCGACGGCAAGCCGACGCTGGTGCTGCTGCACGAAGGGCTGGGCTGCGTCACCATGTGGCGGGATTTCCCTCAGAAGCTGGCGGCCGAAACCGGCTGCCGCGTCATCGTCTATTCACGCGCCGGTTACGGCCATTCCGAGCCTTACGCCGAGCCGCGCACGCCGCGTTACATGCACCGCGAGGGCGAGGACATGCTGCCGGCACTGCTCGACGCGCTGCACATCGAGCGTCCCATCCTGGTTGGCCACAGCGACGGCGGCAGCATTGCGCTGATCTTCGCCGGTGCTTACCCGGCGCGGCCGCTCGGCATTGCCGTGATGGCGCCGCACGAATTCGTCGAGGAAGAAACGCTGGCCGGTATCCGTGCCGCCCGCGAGCTGTGGGCGACGACCGATTGGCTGAAAAAGCTCGCCCGTTACCACCACGATGCGCCGCGCGTGTTTGCCGACTGGAACGACTGCTGGCTGTCGCCGCCGTTCCGCGACTGGAATATCGAGGACGCCCTGGCGAAAATCGTTTGCCCGGTGCTGGCCATCCAGGGCGAGGACGACGAATACGCCACGATGCGCCAGATCGAGGCGATCGCCGAAAAAGTGCCGGGCACGCAGCTGCTCAAGCTGGCCCAGTGCGGCCACACGCCGCAGCGCGATCAGGAAGCGGCGGTGCTGGCCGCGCTGGCCGGGTTCGTCAGCCGGCTGAGCGGGTCCTGACGGTAGTAGCGCTTCAGGAGTTCATAAACCGCCGGGTATTCGGCAAACAGCACGTCGGGCAGTTCGAAGAAGCTCTCGCTGAAGACGGCGAAGAACTCTTCGGGCGCCTCGGCGGCGTAGGGGTCGATGGTCGTTTGCTCGCCGCCATCGACGCGCCGGCAGAAATCCTCGTAGGCGGCGGCGCAGGTCTCGTCCCATTCGTCTTCGCCGATACCGGAATGCAGCGCCGGCCTGCCGTCGGCCTCGCCGTTCAGCATGTCCAGCTTGTGGGCGAACTCGTGGATCACCACGTTGTAGCCGTCGCCGGCCAGTTGCACGTCGTGCCACGACACCAGCAGCGGGCCGCCTTCCCAGGCTTCACCCGAGAGAACGTCGTCGAATTCGTGCACGATGCCATCGTCGTCCTGGAAACTGCGCGGCACGACGAACTCGTCGGGATAGACGATGATGCCGACCCAATCGCGGTAGGCGCCAAGGCCCAGGTTGAGAATGGGCAGGCAGCCTTGGGCGGCGACGGCGACGCAGATTTCGTCGGTCAGTTCGAGGCCGCCGGCGGTGCTGAATTCCTTTGCGGCCAGGAATTCCTCAGCCAGCATTTTCAGCCGATTTTGCTCGTGCACCGCAAGCATGGCCAAAAACGGGTAGCGGGCCAGTGTGGCGGCCCACAGGGCATCGGGAATCGCCTGCCGCTGCGGACGGCGCAGCCAGTCGAACAGCCCCATGGCGTCAGGCCGGTTTTTTCATGGTCAGCCAGATGCCGGTGAAGATCAGGCCGATGCCGAGGTAGTGGTACCAGAACGGCACTTCGTTGAGGAAAACCGCCGAGAGCAGGGTGCCGAACACCGGCATCAAGTGGATGAACAGGCTGCCCTTGGCCGGCCCGACTTCGTGGACGCCACGGTTGTAGAAGATGTAGCCGACGAAGCTGGGCAGCACGCCGACGTAGGCCAGGCTGGCCAGCGAGCCAAGATGGACGTTGATGTGCCGTTCCTGCACCAGCAGTTCCCAGCCGTAGGCCGGGATCAGCGCGAGCAGGCCAATGAAGATGGTCGTGCCGAGCATCAGCA
>JAYRUZ010000168.1:0-4546 GCA_041918795.1 Azonexus sp.
CTGCAGCCGGTGCAGCCGGCCAGTGCGCCGAGCGAAATCCGACCCATGCTCGACGCCCTGAACGGCCTGCTGCATCGGGTCGATGCCGCGCTGGAGGGCGAGCGCCGCTTCACCGCCGACGCGGCGCACGAATTGCGCACGCCGCTGGCCGCGCTGCAGGCCCAGTTGCAGGTTGCCCTGCGCGCCCGCGACGACGCCGAGCGCAACCGTTCGCTGCAGCAATTGCAGAGCGGCCTGAGCCGGGCCAGCCGCCTGGTCGACCAGATGCTGCAACTGGCCCGCCTCGATCCGGAATCCGGCCTGCCCGACCCGCAGCCGGTCGATCTCGGCCAGGTCGCCGAGGCCGTCTGCGCCGAGCTCGGCCACTACATCCTGGCCCGCCAGCTCGATTTCGCGCTGAATGCGGCCCCCGGCTGCATCGTCACCGGCCAGCCCGACTGGCTGCGCATCCTGGTCCGCAACCTGGTGGACAACGCCATCCGCTACACGCCGAAAAACGGCAGCATCCGGGTCGATATTGAAAAGGCCCCCGAGGGTAATTGTTGCATTTTCGTCACAGACAGCGGCCCCGGCATCCCACCGGAAAAACGCAGCGAAGTCCTCCGCCGTTTTCGTCGACTGCACCACAGCGAGGCCGCCGGCAGCGGACTCGGACTTGCCATTGTCACACGGGTATCCGAGCTGCATAACGCGCGCTTTTCGTTGGGGGATTCTCCCCTCTTGCCAGGTCTGCGCGCGTCTGTAGAATTCGCCGCGAGTTGATTTTGCACTGCAACAAAACGGTCGAAATCGCAAAAATATAATCTATAAACAAAGTACTAGAGCGCAGCGAATTTTGTCCTTCGGGACAGAAGGATGCAGTATCCCAACCTTACCGGCAACGGCCATGACCCAATCCCCAAGCATCGAGCAGGACACCCCGCCGGAAGGCACACGTCGCGTCATCGAAGGTCAGGAACGCGTCCTCTACGACGGCTACTGGATCAAGACCTACGACGTGCCGGCCGACACGCTGGAAGCCAAGAAGAAGCTGATCGAGGCGCTGACCCGCCGGCTGTTCAACCACACCGAGCATGGCCTCAACATTCCCGGCACCCGCCTGGCCGAAGCCCGTGCCACCTACGAGGCGGAAACCGACCCGGCCAAGAAGCGGGTCAAGGGCGCCATGCTGGCCGGCGCCATGTTCAACCGGGCGACCGACATCTTCCGCAAGCTGGTCGAATTGCAGGCCTGCGGCATCGAGATCCTGAGCGACAACCCGCTGATGCGCGAATGCGGCCGCTGCCTGCTCGACGCCATGGAACTGGGCCGCCTGGTGCTGCACCGCAGCGGCGAGGAAGGCATCGACGAGTTGTGGGGCGAGCCCTTCCGCGCCTTCTCGATCCCGCTCGAGGATTTCTACGAAAGCCGCTACATCAAGATCGGCCAGACCATGCGCGACATCGACCGCATCGCCAACGCGATGATCGCCAATTTCTCGCAGATTCCCGCCTTCGCCAATATCGAAGGACCGCTGCGCGAACTGGCCGAAGCCGCCAAGATCAAGACCGAGACGCTGCGTACCGACATCGACATCTTCGACGTCTGGGCCCAGATGGTCACCGCCGCCGAACGCCTGGCCGAAGTACCGCTGCATTCGACCCAGGCCGACCATAACGCCCCCGCCACCTACAACCTGTCGGATGGCCTGCACCTGATCCAGACCGGCCGCGACCTGATCTTCTACATCGCCCGCGCCCGCACGCCGATGCCGAAGAGCACGCGCGACTACATCGAGCGCATGGAAAGCTACGTCAGGACCGGGCGCGCCCCGATCACCAGCATTCCGCTGCCGGCCTGAGGCCGACGCCGGCAGGCGCTGCCTGCCGGTGACGGCGAACAAGCCCTAGGCCAGGGCTTTCGCCAGCAGCACCGCCACGTGCACGGCCGCGCGGCCCGTGCCATCGGCGATCTGGTGCCGACAGGAAAAACCGTCGGCCACGATGATCGCCTCCGCCGGCGCTGCCCGCACCGCCGGCAACAAGGCCAGCTCGCCCATTTTGACCGAGGCCTCGTAATGTTCGGCCTCCAGCCCGAAGCTGCCGGACATGCCGCAGCAACTGGCATCGACGATGTCGAATTCGAAATCGGGAATCCAGCCGAGCACCTTCTTGACCGACTTCATCGCGCCGAAGGCCTTCTGGTGGCAATGCCCATGCACCACCGCCCTGCCGCCGGGAAGCGGCCGCAGATCGAGTTTCAGCCCCTTGTTGCCCTCGCGCATCAGGAACTCCTCGAACAGGAAGGCCTGCTTCGCCAGTTGCCCGACCTCCGGCCCGAGCGACAGGCTGTAGAACTCGTCGCGCAGGGCCAGCAGACACGACGGCTCCAGGCCGACGATGGGCGTGCCCTCGGCCAGCGCCGGGGCAAGCGCCGCCATGACCCGCTGCGCCTCCAGCTTGGCGGCATCGACCAGCCCTTGCGACAGATAGGTGCGGCCGCAGCACAAGGGTCGCTCCGGCTCGGCATCGTCGGCAGTCGGACGCAACACCTCGACCGTATAGCCGCCGGCCTGCAACACCTTGATCGCCGCCTCGGCCACTTCCGGCGTGTAGTAGTGCGTGAAGGTATCGACAAAAAGTGCCACTTTGCCGCGTGCACCGCAGCAGTCCACCTTCGGCACACTGGCCGGGTCGAAGCTCGGCTCGACGATGGGCGGAATCGGTCGCCTGGCCGACAGACCGAGCTGCTGCTCGGCCAGCCTCGCCAGCGCCGGCCAGGCATTGCGCAGACGCACCAGCACGGCCAGCGGTCGCCGCCAGCGATGCAGCCAGCGGGGCAGACCGGCGAACAATTTCGTGCGCAGGCTGACGCCCAGCCGGGCATTGCGCTGGGCCAGGTATTCGGTCTTGATCAGGGTCATGTCGACGGCGCTCGGGCATTCCTTCTTGCAGCCCTTGCACGACACGCACAGGTCCATCGCCGCCGCCAGGTCGGGATAGGCGAAGGGATCGTCGCCCGGCTTTTGCGTCAGTTCGCCGTTGAGCGCCGCCTTGAAGGCCTTGACCCGGGCGCCGGTCGAATGGGCCGGATCGTGCGTGATGCGGTAGCTCGGGCACATGACGCCCTTGCCGTCACGCTGGCATTGGTGATTGTTCATGCAGACGGCCACCGCCTTGGCGTAGTTGCCGCCGGTCGCCGGAATGCCGGCATAGGCGTCGCCGACGCCGTAGGTATCGTAGGCCGACCAGTCGAGATAGGTTTTCATGTGCGCTCCCTGAACACCCAGCGGTGCAAAAGGAGTGCCATGCACTTACCGCGTCAAATCAAGCACTTGACCAATCGGCGCCCTGTCTCGTTTACGACAATCGGGAAACCTCGAGCGCCGCCGGCCGCGTCTCGGCCCAGCGGCTGAAGTCCGGCTCGGGCAAGGGCATCGAGAAGTAATGGCCCTGCACTTCGTCGCAGCCGCTGGCCTGCAGGATGCACAGTTCCTCCAGATGCTCGACACCTTCGGCCGTCACGCGCAGGCCGAGGGTGTGGCCGAGGCCGATGATGGCCTTGGTGATGGCCAGGTTGGTCGGATCGCTCAGCATGTCGGACACGAAGGAACGATCGACCTTCAGCTTGTCGAGCGGAAAGCGGTTCAGGTAATTCAGGCTGGAATAACCGGTGCCGAAATCATCCACCGCCAGCCGGACACCGATGGCCTTCAAACCCTTCATGACCCGGATGTTGGCATCGGCATCGTCCATCAGCAGGCTTTCGGTCAGCTCCAGTTCAAGTTGCGCCGGCTGGATGCCGGTCTGGCGCAGGATGTGGTGCACCGTGTCGAGAAAACTTTCCTGGCGGAACATCACGGCCGAGATGTTGACCGCGACGAACAGCTCGCCCAGGCCGGCGCGCTGCCAGGCGACCTGCTGCCGACAGGCCTGCTCCAGCACCCATTCGCCGATCGGCACGATGAGGCCGGTCTCTTCGGCGATCGGAATGAAACGCCCGGGCGGCATCAGGCCCAGTTCCGGGTGGCGCCAGCGGATCAGCGCCTCGGCACCGAGCAGGCGCTTGCCATCGACGTCGAGCAGCGGCTGGAAATGCAGTTCGAATTCCTCGCGTTCCAGGGCGTGGCGCAGCTTGTGCTCGATGTGCAGACGCTCCTGCGCCTGCTCGTTCATCGCCTGCGTGAAGAACTGGAAGTTGTCGCGCCCGCTGCCCTTGGCCTTGTACATCGCGGTGTCGGCATGGCGCATCAACTCCTCGAGGTCGCGCCCGTCGCCGGGGAAGATGGCGACGCCGACGCTGCACGACACGTAGAGATCGACGCCATCGACCCGATGCGGCTCGCGGATCAGCGGGATCAGCCGCTCCTCGATGACATGGGCCACCTCGTCGGCCGATTCGACGCCGTTCAGGATGATGACGAACTCGTCGCCGCCCAGCCGGCTGACCGTGTCGCCACTGCGGATGGCCTGCTGCAGGCGCTCGGCGACCGATTGCAGCAAGCCGTCACCGACGTGGTGGCCGAGCGAATCGTTGATCGTCTTGAAGCGGTCGAGGTCGATGAACA
>JAYRUZ010000169.1:0-2452 GCA_041918795.1 Azonexus sp.
CCGATCTCGATGCCTTCGCCCACGATCTGCACGCCTTCTTCACCGTCGGCAAGCCTTTCGTCGCCAACAGTGCCCAGATCCACCCGATGCGTGCCCGCGCCGCCACGGAGGCTGCATAACATGGCCATGGGCTCCTTCAATTCGCCGGGCAGCCAGGCGCCGACGGCGGAAATCAACATGACCCCGCTGGTCGACGTGATGCTGGTGCTGCTGATCATCTTCATCATCACCGCGCCGCTGATGACGCACTCGGTCAAGGTCGAACTGCCGCGTGCCTCCAGCACGCCGACACCGGAAAAACCGATGACCCTGCAAGTCGCGATCAACGCCGACAACAAGGTCTTCGTCGGCAGCGATGCGGTAGACCCAACCGTACTGGAAGCCCGCTTCCGCGAAGCAGTCACCCAGGACGCCAATGTCGAAATGCATCTGAAAGCCGACCGCGCCACCCGTTACGAGGCCGTGGCCGAAACGATGAGCGCGGCGCGCCGGGCCGGCCTGACCAAGATCGGCTTCGTCACGCAGCCCGGAAACGAGATGTAAGTCCTTTCCTTCAATCTTTTTTAGTCGTCAAAACCATCCTCAAGCCAGCCAGCCCAACGCCAGCCAGCGACTTCGGATAGCCAGCAGCGTTGCGGTCAGCCAGCCAGAGACTTTCAGGGAGTCCTGCCATGTTGTCCACCAAGAAACTCATCTCCGCTCTGGCTTTATCCGCTGCCCTGGCCGCTCCGGCCCTGGCCATTGAATACCCGATCGGCGTACCGCAGCACCGCGCCGGCATGGAAATCGCCGCCGTCTATCTGCAGCCGATCGAAATGGAACCGGAAGGCATGATGCGCAAGGCATCCGAATCCGACATCCACATCGAGGCTGACATCCACGCCCTGGCCAACAACCCGAACGGCTTCGAAGAGGGCGCGTGGATGCCCTACCTGCTGGTCAAGTACGAAGTTTCCAAGATCGGTGGCGACTACAAGGTCGCCGGCGATTTCATGCCCATGGTCGCCAACGACGGCCCGCACTACGGCGAGAACATCAAGCTGGCCGGCCCGGGCAAGTACAAGGTGAAGTACACCATCCTGCCACCGTCGGAAAACAAACAGGCCCACTTCGGCCGCCACACCGATCGCGCCACCGGCGTCCGCCCCTGGTTCAAGCCCTTTGAAGTCGAATACGAATTCACCTACGTCGGCATCGGCAAGAAGGGCGGGTACTAAACCATGAAACTCACCAAACTGACCGCTGCGCTCGTCGCGGCGGGGCTGGCCCTGCCTGCACTGGCCGGCCCCAAGGAAGCCGAACAACTGGCCAGGCTGATGGCCCGTCTGGACAAGCTGGAAGCACGCAACGCCGAACTGGAGAAGAAGCTCGAAGCCCGCAACACTGATCTGGAAAAGCAGGTCAAGACGCTCAAGAGCGAAAGCGACGCCATCGCTGCTGGCCTCGACAGCCCGCGGATGTCGCAATACGAACCCGATCTGACCGTTCGCCTGAAGGCCGTCGAAAAAGACGCACTGGAAATGAAGAAGGCGGCCAAGATTGCCGAAGGTCTGGAAGGTATCAAGGTCGGTGCCTCGCTGGCCACCGTCGGCCAGCACGCCTACGGCTTGCCCAAGGATGTCGAGGGCGGCAGCAGCCAGCTCAATTACCGGGCCGACGTCTCGGTCGAGCTGCCCTTGCAGCCGGTCGGCGATATCGAGCACAAACTGTTCGCCCACCTGCGCATGGGCCAGGGTCTTGGCCTGAACTCCGCCTTCACCAACCTCGGGCACTTCGCCAGCGCCCCCAACGCCCTGGCCTTCCGCGCCTCGGGTACGAATCCGGACGACTCGGTGACCATCCTCGGCCAGGCCTGGTATCAGGCGGCAATTCCACTGCCCTTCCTCGGCTTCAAGCCCTACTCACGCGAAACGCTGGAAGTGACCTTCGGCAAGATGGACATCTTCGGTTTCTTCGACCAGAACGCCGGCGGCGGCGACGAATCGAAGCAGTTCCTGAATTCCGTCTTCGTGCATAACCCGATGCTCGATGCGGCCGGCGAAGTCGGCGTCGATGCCAACGGCTTCCAGCCGGGCTTCGTCGTCTCCTACCTGAACTGGTTCAACAAGCCGGAACCGTGGCGTGTCTCCCTTGGCCTGTTCGGCACCGGCGAACGCGGCTCCAACTACCAACGCAGCCTGTCGTCGCCGCTGCTGATGGTGCAGGCCGAGAAGCAGTTCCGCTTCGACGGCCTGGTCGGCAACTACCGGGTCTACGGCTGGAACCGCAGCCAGGGCGTCGATTACGACGGCAACCTGAACAAGCATACCGGGGTCGGCGTCTCGATCGACCAGCGCATCGGCGATGGCGTCACGCTGTTCGGCCGCTACGGCAAGCTGATCAAGGGCGAACTGGCCTTCAACCAGGCGCTGACCGCTGGCGTCCAGCTGAACGGCAGCTACTGGGGTCGTGC
>JAYRUZ010000169.1:2552-4537 GCA_041918795.1 Azonexus sp.
CAGCATGGGTAACGCCTTTTTCGTGGTCTGGCGGGAGAGCCTCGAAGCTTTCCTGATTGCCGGCATCCTCTACGCCTGGCTGCAGGCCAACGACGATACAGGCAAGGGCAAGCGTGCCCTCTACATCGGCCTCGGCACCGGCGTCGGGCTGGCCCTGCTGCTCGGCTGGGCGCTGCTGACGGTGCAGGACGAACTGACCGGCGAGGCGCTGGAAATCTTCCAGACCGCGACGCTCTTCGTCGCCGCCGGCCTGATTACCCAGATGGTGCTGTGGATGCGCAAGCACGGCCGGACGATGAAAGCCCGGCTACACGCCGACCTGTCGGCCGCTGCCGAACGCTCCGGCTTCCTCGGCGTGGCGGTGGTCGCGGCGCTGGCCGTGGCGCGCGAAGGCGCCGAGACGGTGATCTTCCTCTACGGCCTGGCCCAGGGCGGCGAAATGCAGGCGCTGGCCGTCGGCTCCGCCACTGGCTTCGCTGCGGCCGGGCTGACCGCCTGGCTGGCTGCCAAGTCGCTCGCCCGCCTCAACATTGGCCTGCTCCTGCGCCTTTCTTCCATCCTGCTGTTGATCCTTGCCTCGGCCCTGCTGGTCGCCGCGCTCGACCGCCTGATCGGCGCCGGCTACCTGCCGCCGCTGCTCGATCCGGTGTGGGATAGCTCGTTGCTGATCGACGACACGACCAAGGGCGGCAAGCTGATCGCCGATTTCTCCGGCTACCGCGCCCGCCCGGCACTGTCGGAACTGATGATCTGGGCCACCTACTGGGCCGCCGTGCTGTTCGCCTGGCGGAGGACGGCCCGTGGCTGAACAAGTCCTCAAGTTCTACCCGGAAAAGCCGGCCGGCAGCCGCCTTGAGCGGCTCGGCCTGTGGCTGCGCAAATATCGTGGCCCGATCGTCGCCGTGCAGTGGGCCGTCGTCGTGGTCTATTCGGTCCTCGTCGTCATCCCGGCCTTCCTGCCCCTGCCGCCGGACCAGGCGCATATCTGGGACAATCTGCGCCTGTTCGCCCAGTTCTGCTTCTGGGGCCTGTGGTGGCCGGGCGTGATGATCGCCACGGTAACCCTCGGTCGCGTCTGGTGCGGCGTTTTCTGTCCCGAAGGCTTCATCTCCGAACGCGTCAGCGCCTACGGTCGCGGCAAACCGCTGCCACGCTGGCTCAAATGGTCGGGCTGGCCCTTCGTCGCCTTCGTGTGCACCACGGTGTACGGCCAGCTGGTCAGCGTTTATGAATATCCGCAGGCCGCCCTGCTGGTCCTCGGCGGCTCGACGGTTGCCGCCATCGTCATCGGCCTGCTCTACGGCAAGGAAAAGCGCATCTGGTGCCGCTATCTGTGCCCGGCCTCCGGCGTCTTCGCCGTGCTGGCCAAGATCGCGCCCATGCACTACAAGGTCGATCGCGCCGCCTGGGACCGCTACGAGGGCGACTTCGAGCCGGTCAACTGTGCACCGCTGGTCGATGTCCGGCGCATGACCAGCGCCGGCGAATGTCATAGCTGCGGCCGCTGTGCCGGCCAGCGCGATGCGGTCAGCTTTTCCTGGCGCTCGCCGTTTGCCGAAGTGCTCGACCCGGACAACGAAGCCAAGACGGCCGATGCCATCACCCTGCTCTTCGGCGTGCTCGGCGTCGCCACCGCCGCCTTCCAGTGGACGGTCAGCCCGTGGTTCCTGCACATCAAGCTGACGCTGGCCGAATGGCTGGTCGAACACGATCACTTCACGCTGCTCTCGGACGACGTGCCCTGGTGGCTGCTCACCCATTACCCTGAAGCCAACGACCTGTTCACCTGGCTCGACGGCGGGCTGATCCTCGCCTACCTGCTGGCTGGCGGCTTCCTGCTCGGCACCGCCCTGCTCATCGCTCCGCTCCTCACCAGTCGCCTGCTGCGCACGCCGCAACTGACCTGGCAGCGTTTCTCCGTTGGCCTGGCGCCGATGGCAGCGGCCAGCGTCATCCTCGGCCTCTCGATGCTCACCGTGTCGCAC
>JAYRUZ010000170.1:0-4470 GCA_041918795.1 Azonexus sp.
TCCAGGGCCCGGTCATATTGGCGGGCAACGACGGCGACCTCGGTGGCGCGGGCGACCACCTTCGGGTCGCGGGTGCGCACGGCGAGGTCGGTCCAGGCATCCGAGCCGAGCTTGGGGTCGCCACGCAACAGGGCAAACTCGCCAACCAGGGCCTGGAAAACGGTGCGTCCGACCAGGTCTTCGCTGGAGGCGGCAGCCAGTTTGCGACTGCTGGCGCGCGGGCTGCTGTCGCCGGCGGCCAGGGCGCTGCCCGCCAGGCTGACGCCGAGGGCCAGGGTAAGGGTGGCGGCAAGTGGCTTCAATTGCATGGGGTCGGCTTTCGTTCGTTGTTGCGTCTTTGAACGCATAGAATCTCGTAAGTTTGCGATGTTATTTGGGTTTGTTGGTAGTAACAAGCGGAGGAGGTGGTCATGCCCGAGTTGCCCGAGGTCGAGGTCTGTCGGCGAGGAATCGCGCCCGAGCTGGAGGGCGAGACGATTCTTGGCGTGGTGATCCGTACGCCCAGGTTGCGTCACGACATTCCCAGCGAGTTGGCGGACTGGCTGCCCGGCTGTCGCATCCTTGCGGTACGCCGGCGCGGCAAGTATCTGCTGATCGACTGCGTTGGGGCCGGTGTCGAGGGCAGCCTGCTGTTGCACCTGGGCATGTCGGGCAACCTGCGTTTCGTGCCGCGGGAGATGCCGCCAGGCAAGCACGATCATTTCGACCTCGTGCTCGAACAGCAGATCCTGCGCCTGGCGGATCCGCGGCGATTTGGTCTCGTGCTCTGGCAGGCCGGGCCGCCGGATGTGATTGAGCGCCATCCCTTGCTGGCGGTGCTCGGTGTCGAGCCGCTGAGCGATGTTTTTACCGCCGATTGGCTGCACAGCAATTTGGCCAGGCGCAGCGGCCCGATCAAGCCGGTATTGATGGATGGCCATATGGTGGTCGGCATCGGCAATATCTACGCATCGGAAAGCCTGTTTCGGGCGGGCATTTCACCCCTGCGGGCGGCCAACAAGATCAGCGCCAGGCGCATCGAGCTGCTCGTGCCGGCCATACGCCAGACCTTGTCGGATGCGATTGCGGCGGGTGGCAGCAGTATTCGCGACTATGTACATAGCGATGGTGGAGCAGGCTGCTTCCAGGTTCAGGCCGGGGTTTATGACCGCGCCGGCCAGGAGTGCCTGCGCTGCGGTGGCGTCGTGCGGCAAATTCGCCAGGCCGGACGCAGCACCTACTACTGCTCGGGATGCCAGCACTAGGCGCTATTCGTCATGTCGCAGAGCGGGTGCGCTCGCTCCTTGGTGCATACCGCGCGTCGTCTATTCTGCGCCTGTGGGAGTGCGGCTGACGGCAGACTCGAGTTCTATGCTAAATTGGAACGGTTTTGCAGCCGGAGAGTCTTTCCATGTCGCTCGCCACACAATTTGCCGCCTACACCATGTGGCGTTCGCGCCTGTCTGCCTATATCGGGGAGTTTCAGAGCTGGCTGAGCCACAACGAACTGTCCGATGCCCAGACCGATTTGCGCCTGACCCAGTTGCTTGAGCGCCTGCGCGAGGATCGCCTGAACGTTGCCTTCGTCGCCGAGTTCTCGCGCGGCAAGTCGGAACTGATCAACGCCATCTTCTTTGCCGATTACGGCAACCGGATGCTGCCCTCGTCGGCCGGCCGGACCACGATGTGCCCGACCGAGTTGCTGTTCGATTCCACCAAGGAGCCGCGCATCGAACTGTTGCCGATCCAGACGCGGACGGCGAATTCGAGTGTGACCGAATACAAGCGCTTCCCCGAGGAGTGGACTGTGGTGCCGCTCGACGTGGAAACGCCCGAGTCGATGCAGGACGCACTGCGCCATGTCAGCGAAACCCTGCGCGTGACACCGGAGGAGGCTGCCAAGCTGGGCTTCGGTGCCGATCAGGAGGGCGGCGAACTGTTTGCTGCCGGTGACGATGGCCTGGTCGAAGTGCCGCGCTGGCGCCACGCGGTGATCAACTTCCCGCACCCCTTGCTCAAGCAGGGGCTGGTCATCCTCGATACGCCGGGCCTCAACGCCATCGGTACCGAACCGGAACTGACCCTGTCGCTGCTGCCCAACGCCCACGCGGTGCTGTTCATCCTGTCGGTCGATACCGGGGTGACCCAATCCGATCTCAGTATCTGGAAGGACCACATCTGCGGCGGAGCGACGGCCAAGCGTGGCCGTCTGGTCGTACTGAACAAGATCGACGGCCAGTGGGACGAACTGAAGTCGGCCGAGGAAATCGACGCCGAAATCCAGAAGCAGGTCGATGCCAGCGCCCGTATTCTCGATTTGCCGGCGACCCAGGTTTTCCCGGTGTCGGCCCAGAAGGGTCTGGTCGCCAAGATCAACGGCGATGCGTCGCTGCTCGAACGCAGCCGTTTGCCGCTGCTGGAATCGGCCCTGTCCAACGAGCTGATTCCGGCCAAGCAGGACATCGTGCGCGACAGCACCGAAAGCGAGTTCGGCGACGTCAATCGCGCCGTACGCGGCCTGCTCGAATCACGCCTGCTCGGCCTGCGCGAACAGCTGACCGAACTGACCGAACTGCGCGGCAAGAACCGTGGTGTCGTCGAGTACATGATGGGCAAGGTGCGCGCCGAGAAAGATGAATTCGAGGCCGGCCTGCAGCGCTACTACGCGGTGCGTAGCGTCTTCTCGACGCTGACCAACAACCTGTTCGGCCACCTCGGCCTCGACATGCTGCGCCAACTGACGCACGAGACGCGCGAGGTCATGCTCGAAGCGGCTTTCTCGAAGACCCTGTCGGATTCGATGGGCGGCTTCTTTGCCAAGGCGCGCGACGCGCTGACGCGTTCGAATGGCGAAATCAACGAAATCCTGGCCATGATGGAAGCGGTGTACAAGAAGTTCTCCATCGAGCACGGCCTCAAGCTGCCGCCGCCGACGCCGTTCTCGCTGCTCCGTTACGAGAAGGAACTGGATCGCCTGCAGGCCTGGTGCGACAGCCATCTGAACACCACGGTCAACCTGCTGACCCACGACAAGAAGAACATCACGCAGAAGTTCTTCGAGGAAGTCGCGGCCCAGGTACGGCGTGCCTTCGAGCATGCCAACCGCGATGCCGAAACCTGGCTGCGCGCCATCATGGCGCCGATGGAAACCCAGGTGCGCGAGCACCAGATCCAGTTGAAGCGCCGTCTGGAAAGCATCAAGCGCATTCACCAGGCGACCGATACGCTGGAGGACCGCATTGCCGAACTGGAGGCGGTCGAGAAGAGTCTGTTGCAGCAGATACAGGGGCTGGAGCAGATTGCCGGCTCGGTGCGCCAGCTGTTGTTGCCGGTCGAGCTTCAGCAGCTACAGGCAGCCTGACGACGGCTGCGGTGGACAATAAAAAACCCGCGAAAATCGCGGGTTTTTTATTGGGGAACCAGAAGGCTCAGGCGCGCTTGTTGCCGGTGAGCTTTTCGTACTTGGCCCACAGTTGGTCTTCGTTCTCGACGTGGCTCGGGTCCTTGGGGATGCAATCCACCGGGCAGACCTGAACGCACTGCGGCTCGTCGTAGTGGCCGACGCATTCCGTGCACTTGTTCGGGTCGATCTGATAGATCTCCTCGCCCTGGGAGATGGCCTCGTTCGGGCACTCCGGCTCGCACACATCGCAGTTGATGCACTCGTCGGTGATGATCAAAGACATAGCTGTTCCTCTCTCGTTTAAGCAGTGGTTTTCGCCCGCAGGCGCTTTTCTACACAAGGTTGCACAAATTTACTGACATCGCCGCCCAGGCGCGCAATTTCACGCACCATGGTGGCGGAGATGAACATGTATTGTTCGCCCGGAGTCAGAAACACAGTTTCGACCTCAGGATAGACGCTCCGGTTCATGCCGGCCATCTGGAATTCGTATTCGAAGTCGGATACCGCCCGTAGGCCACGGACGACGACCTTGGCGCCCTGCTCATGCACGAAGTCCATCAGCAGCGTGTTGAAGCCGACGATTTCTACGTTCTTGAGGTCGCCCAGAATTTCGCGGGCCATGTCCACGCGATCACTCAGCGGGAAACGCGGCTGCTTCGACGGGCTTTCGGCAATGGCCAGGATCAGCTTGTCGAACAGGCTGGCAGCACGCCGCACCAGGTCTTCGTGGCCACGGGTAATGGGGTCGAAGGTGCCCGGGTAGATCGCTACGCGATGATTGAGTTTGTTCAAGCTTGCCGCCGCAACAAGTGAAAATGCACTTCCCCCGCCTTGCCCTGGCGCACCGTGCGCCAATCGCCAAGCGATCCGATTTCGTTTTCTGCCTCGACGTAGATCGCCGCATCTTCGTTCAGAACGCCGGGAAGGAGTGGCTCCAGGCGGGCAATCCAGCCTTTTTTGTAGGGTGGATCGAGGAAGATCAGGTCAAATTTGGCCTTGGTCGAGGCCAAATATTGTAACGCATCCCCGCGAATGATCTCCACAGCCGGCGGCTTATGGAGCAATTCGTGGTTTTCATGCAACGC
>JAYRUZ010000171.1:0-4464 GCA_041918795.1 Azonexus sp.
CTCGCCCTTGGCCGCCAATGGCGCGCCGAGGCTACCGACCCGACAGCCGTCATCAACCGTGCCCTCACGCAATTCCGCGAAGAGGCGTTCGTATACACGCTGCAACCGCCGCTGCTCGGTGACAACCCGGTGGACGATTTCCTGTTCTCGACGCGGCGCGGCTTCTGTGAACACTATGCCGCCGCCTTCGTCGTCGTGATGCGCGCCGCCGGCATCCCGGCGCGCGTGGTTACCGGCTACCAAGGTGGAGAAACCAATCCGCTCGACGGCTATCTCGTCGTCCGCCAGTCCGATGCCCACGCCTGGGCCGAAGTCTGGCTGGCCGACCGTGGCTGGGTACGTGTCGATCCGACTGCCGCCATCGCGCCGAACCGGATTGAGCAAGGCATCGCCGACGCCCTGCCGGCTGGCGAACCCCTGCCGGCACTGGTGCAGATACGCACCGACTGGCTGCGCCTGGCACGCTACCGCTGGGATGCCCTGAACAATGCCTGGAACCAATATGTGCTGGGCTATGACGGCAAGCGCCAGCGCGACCTGCTCGACCGCCTGGGCCTGCCCGATGCCGACTGGCGCAGCCTGGCCGCCCTGCTCACCGGCGTCTGTGGCGCCCTGTTGGCGGCGGTCGCGCTATGGGCGCTCTACCGCCGGCCCCGCCTCGACCCGGTGCAACGTTTATGGCGCAAGGCCTTGCGACATCTGACGCGAAGACGGGTAGACTTCGCCCCTTGGGAGGCGCCGATGCGCCTCGCCCAACGGATTGCCAACGAGCGACCGGAGATGGCCGAGGCGTTCGCCGAAGTTGCCGAAGCCTATTTGCTGGCCCGCTACGGCGGCGCCGAAGAACAGATCAAACGTTTGCGCCGCCTGGTAGCGCAATTGCCCTGACGGAGTATGACGTGAAGTACCGCTTAGCTCTCCTTGCCGCCGCCCTCGGCTTCGGCCTGTTTGCCCTCACCGCGCCGGTTCGTGCGGCACAGCCTCAGCCGACCTTCGCCGACGAGGCTCAGGTGGTCGAATTCGCCATGGACATGGAAAACCGGCACGGCTTCGACGCCCAAGCGCTACTCAGCCAATTCGGCCAGGTTCGCCCCAACGCCAAGGTGCTGCAACTGATCAAGCCGCCAGCCTCGCCCCTGCAACGCTCCTGGGAGCGCTACCGGCCACGCTTCCTGAACGACCGGCGCATCGACGGCGGCGTCCGCTTCTGGCAGGCCAACGCCGCCCAACTGGCACGCGCCCGCGCGCTCTACGGCGTGCCTGAGGAAATCATCGTCGCCATCATCGGTGTCGAAACCGAGTACGGCAAGAACACCGGCGGTTTCCGCGTGCTCGAAGCCCTGGCCACGCTGGCCTTCCATTACCCACCGCGCAGCGATTTCTTCCGGACCGAATTGGAGCAGTTCCTGCTGCTCAGCCGTGAGAACGCACTCGATCCGGTCTCCGTGAAAGGCTCCTTCGCCGGCGCCATCGGCATCCCGCAGTTCATGCCCGGTAGCCAGCGCCGTTATGCCGTCGATTTCGACGGCGATCAGCGGGTCGATCTGTCCGGTTCGTTCGACGATGCCATCGGCAGCGTCGGTCGTTTCCTCGAACAACACGGCTGGCTGGCCGAACAACCGATTGCCGTACCGGCGATGAGCAACGGTGCGCCGGTCGACGGCCTGATCCAGGCCGGAATTCGTCCCAGCCTGAAGGTGGCCGACCTGGCCAGCCAGGGTATCGCTGCGAACGCCGATGCAGCCGGCACGGTCGCCTTGGTTGATCTGGTCTCACCCGGAAAGGAAACCGAATACTGGTTGGGTTACGAAAATTTCTACGTGATCACACGCTACAACCGCTCGACCTTCTACGCCATGTCGGTATTCCAGCTGGCCGAGGAAATCCGCAGCCGCCTGTGCCTGGTCGACACGTCTAAAGTAGTGAATCGCGAGAAATATTGCCGCGCTTGATGATCTTGCGCAGGCGGTCAAGCGCTTCCATCTGAATCTGGCGGACCCGCTCGCGGGTCAGGCCCAGTTCGCCGGCAATGGTGTCGAGGGTGGAAATATCCGCCCCGTTCAGGCCGTAGCGCCGTTCGATGATGGCGCGCTGGCGCTCGGTGAGTTGCCCCAGCCAGTCGCCAATCAAGGAACCGACTTCGCTCGATTGCATCAAGGATTCGGGATCCCCTCCCTCCTCGTCGGCGATCAGTTCCGCCATCGAGTGATTGGGATCGATTTCCAGTGGCGCATCGAGCGAGGCGATATGTTCGTTGAGCAACAGGATGCGCCGCACATCCTCGACCGATTTGTCGAGCAGTGTGGCGATACGCTCCACCGTGGAGTCACGGCTCTCCGCCGCTTCGATGTGGCGCATGGCGCGCAACACCACGTTGATTTCCTTGACCACATGGACCGGCAGGCGAATGGTCCGCGACTGGTTCATGATGCCGCGCTCGATGCTCTGGCGTATCCACCAGGTGGCATAGGTCGAGAAACGGAAGCCGCGTTCCGGATCGAATTTCTCCAGCGCGTGGATCAGACCCAGATTGCCCTCTTCGACCAGATCGAGCAGTGGAATACCGCGATTCAGGTAATGCTTGGCGATATTCACGACCAAGCGCAGGTTGTGCTCGATCATTTTCTGGCGAGCCGCAAAATCGCCACGCCGCAGCGCACGTGCCGTCGCTACTTCCTCATCCGGCGTCAGCAGCGGCTTGGCACCGATTTCATTGAGATAGAGCTGGGTGACATCTTCAAGCAGATCGAGTTCAGGTGCCACCGTCTCGACCTCCGGCAGCAGGGTGGACTCCTCGGGGACATCCCCGACATCTTCGATGTCCATCCCTTCGCCCGTTTCCATCAACGCTTCGGCAGATACTGAGCCGGGTCAACCGGCTTACCCTGTTTGCGAATCTCGAAATGCAGCTTGACGGCATCGGCATCCGTATTGCCCATTTCAGCAATCTTCTGCCCCTTGCTCACGCTCTGCCCTTCCTTGACCAGGATCTTGCGGTTATGTGCATAGGCCGACAGATAGGTCGCGTTGTGCTTGACAATGACCAGTTCGCCGTAACCGCGCAAGCCGCTGCCGGCATAGACCACCTTGCCATCACCCGCCGCCAGAATGGGATCGCCAGCCTTGCCGGAAATATCCAGCCCCTTGTTCGATGAATCGTTGAAGGGGGCCAACAACTTGCCCGAGGCAGGCCACTGCCAAGGCACCTCATCCGGGCCGGCGGCCGCGACCGGAGCACTCGGTGCGGGAGCCTCAGGCCTGGCTTCAGGTTTGGCCTCGGTCGGCTTGGCCGGGATATCATTCGTTTTGTTCAGGCGGGCATAGGCTTCGTCGGAATATGGCTCCTTGCCAACCTTAGGTTCGCGCTTGATTCCGCCGTTGCTTGCTCCGGTCGGTGTCTGATCGAGCGAGCGTGATTCTACAGCCCCGGTGGCAATCGGCTGTGCAACGACCGGACCATCAGCAACAGGTCCACCGGCACTCGGCGGAATAACGCGAAGAATCTGTCCTTCCTTGATGCTGGAAGGGTTGGCGATGTTATTCCACCCTGCAATATCGCGATAATCCTGGCCGTTTTCCAGAGCGATGCGATACAAGGTATCGCCGCGCTTGACCGTGTAGTAACCCGGTCCGCTCGGTTGAGCAGGCGTGGTTGCACGGCTCTGCGTCGAACCGCTGCGATCGACGGTTGGCGCCGGCGGCTGGGAAAAACAGCCCGCCAGCAGAACAGCGGGTAGGACAAGAGTCAGATAGCGAATCATTGTGTTCCAGAGAGAAGCGGGACGAAACGCACCGCATCGAGGCGAGTCTCGGTAAATCCCTGAGGCGTCCGTTCAATCAGGCTAAGATACTGCTCGTTCGCGCCAACTGGCAAGACCAATCGGCCACCCTCGGCCAATTGTGCCAGCAACGCCGGCGGAACCTGCATCCCCGCCGCTGCCACTATGATACTGTCAAACGGAGCAGCTTCGGACAAACCCAGTTGTCCGTCGCCGTGTTTCAGGCGCACATTGAATTGCTGCAGGGTCCGCATGTTGGTCTTGGCCTTTTCAATCAAAGGGGCCAGTCGTTCGATGGCATAGACCTCGTTGGTACATTCGGCCAAAACCGCTGCCTGATAGCCGCAGCCGGCGCCGACCTCCAGCGTCTTGCCCAGCCCCTGGCGGCCATTGATCAACAACTCGATCATCCGGGCAACGATATAGGGCTGCGAGATGGTTTGTCCCATGCCCAGCGGCAGGGCCGTATCCTCGTAGGCACGTGAGGCCAGGGCCTCCTCGACGAAGATATGGCGCGGCACGGCGGCCATTGCGCGCAATACTGCCTCGTTGCGTATTCCCTGTTCGCGCAGACGCTCGATCATCCGGATCCGCGTCCGCTGCGAAGTCATCCCGATGCCGTGCAACACCCGTCTTACCTCATCCAGTCACGAATTACATTCAATTGCCCATTGTGCGTCAGGTC
>JAYRUZ010000172.1:0-4460 GCA_041918795.1 Azonexus sp.
TGGGCGGCGGTCAGCGCATCAAGTGCTGCATTGATCGCCGCGGCACGCTCAGCCTCGATCACTTCGCGCGCCGCATCGAGAAAGGTCAGCAGCCAGGTACCGGCCGGCTGTGGGCCGACCAGCGACAGGTCGACCTGCACCTCGCCGCCACGCCCGGCACAGCGGGCGAAATGAGCACCGGTTTCGATGACCTGGACGGGAATGCCGAGACACATCAGACCGACTCCATGTTGAGGAAACGGGCATCGCCCAGGCGATAGGCCAGGTCGGCCGACGGCCGCTCGCCTTCGTAGACGTCGATGGCCAGCGCCGCATCGGTGATCGGCTCGGCATCGCCATCGCGCAAATGGCCCGCGGCACCCCACTCCTCCAGCCAGTCAAGCGCCTTGTTCAGAGCCGGCACCATCTGCGCCTTGACCACGTCGCGCAGGCTGCCGCCGTAGTCTTCGAGTTCTTCCGGCTGCACGCCGATCAGCACCAGTTCGGCCGGCAGCTTGCCGGTCAGCTCGGCGGCCATCAGGACTTCCTGAAAGCCGGTCTGGTGCAGGCTCATCTTCTTGGCACCCATGAAGCGCGGCACCTGGTCGCCGATCACTTCGCGCATCGTGCCCGGCTCGTCGCCGTAATCGACGGCATCGAAGACTAGCAGGCAATCGGCTTCCTGCACGTAGGGCAGCAGGTAGAGACCCTGCGTTCCGCCATCCATCAAGGTCACTTGCGGCGGGAAGGTCCAGCCTTCGTTCAGCGCCTCGACGCAACGCACGCCGAAACCTTCATCGGCCCACAGCAGGTTGCCGATGCCGAGCACCAGAATGCGTTTTGAGTCCATCATCATCTTCCGAAAAAAACGCCCCGGTCGCGTGAGGGTGCGAGCCGGGGCAAACGCAAGGTAAAGCAGTTAGTCATTGACCCAATTGCAGCACACCGTCACTCCCGCGAAGGCGGGAGTCCAGTTCGTGCATCTCTGGATTCCCGCCTTCGCGGGAATGACTTTCTCTTGGGCCATGGCCATCAGTCCTTGAACATCCGCCAGCCGCTGATCATGGTCGAAATCAACGATTGACGGCTCATGATGTCCTCGCGGATCGCGGCATAGACATGCACAAGGACGAAAGTCATCATGATCCACATGCCCAGCCGATGCAGGTTATGCACCTGCAGGGAACCGCCCAGCATCGGGATGACCCAGCCGAACAGGCTGTCGCTCCAGGTGCCCAGCCCGGCGCCTTCGCTGTACAAGGCGAAACCGGTAAACACCATGCCGACGGCCAGTACCGTGAAGAAGAAGAACATCATCAACTGCGCCATCGGGTTGTGACCGACGTATTTCTTCGGATATTTCTCGAGGAAGAGGTACCAGCGCAGTTCGAAGAAGACTTCGCTCCACCACTGCGGATTGGTGATCGGCAGCCGGAAAATCTGCTTGGCGTGATGATTGCCGACGAAAGCCCAGTAGAGGCGACCGAGCAGGCCGACGGCAAAAATGTAGGCTGCGGCGAAATGGGCGAAGCGGATGTAGCCCATCAGGAAGTTCTCTGCGGCTTCGCCGGGCACCGTCGGCAAGGGCTTGCCGATGAAGTAGCCGGTCACCGCCAGCACCACCATGGCCAGCGCATTGATCCAGTGCCACAAGCGCACCGGGGCTTCGTAGACATAGATCGAACGGACTTGTTTACCGTGCCGTTCGGCCTCCAGCATGTCCTGTTGAGAGAGCATGGAATCCTCCTTATTGCTGCCGCAAGGCAGCACACAAACCTCCCCTCGCCCTCAGGGAGAGGGGTCGGGGGAGCGGTTGGGGATACAGGCGGTCCATTAACGAACCTTGACCGAGGTCATTTCCTGACCGTCCGGGCTCATCACGTGCGTAGAGCAGGCCAGGCAGGGATCGAAGGAATGCAGGGTACGCAGGATCTCCAGCGGCTCGTCAGCCTTGGCCACCGGGGTATCCATCAACGAGGCCTCGAAGGCGCCGATCTGGCCCTTGTGGTCGCGCGGACCGCCATTCCAGGTGGTGGGGACCACGCACTGGTAGTTGTCGATCTTGGTGTCCTTGATCTTGATCCAGTGGCCGAGCGCACCGCGCGGGGCTTCGGTAAAGCCGGCGCCCATGGCTTCCTTCGGCCAGGTGCTCGGTTCCCACTTTTCGATGTTGGCGGTGTTCAGATCGCCGGCCTTCAGGTTGGCCATCAGCTTGTCGAACTGCTGTTGTTGCAGCTTGACGCAGTACGCCGTTTCCAGACCGCGCGCCGCGGTGCGGCCGAGGGTCGAGAACAGGGCGGTAACTGGCACGTCGAGTTTCTTCAGCGCACCATCGACCAGACCGTGGATTTCCGGATACTGCTTCGGTTGCAGGTAGCCGAGCACCATGCGCGGCAGGCAACCGACTTCCATGGCGTGACCGCGCCAGCGCGGCGCCTTGATCCACGAGTACTTGCCGCCTTCGTCCAATTCCTTGATGTTGGTCTTGGTACCTTTGGTGTTCGGGCCAAGGACGAAACTCGGTTCGGTAACGCCGTCGAACGGATGCAAGCCCTTGGTTTCGTCCGGGTACTTGTACCAGGAGTGGGCGACGAATTCCTGTACCTGTTCCGGATCCTTCAGGTCGACCGGATGGATTTCGTCGAGCTTGCCGTTGATGATCGCACCGCGCGGTAGCAGCAGGTTGGCCGAGGTGTAGTCATTGGCCTTCTGCGGAATGTCGCCGTAGGAGAGCAGGTTCTTCGACGACAGGCCGCCACCGTACAACCAGCCCTTGTAGAAGGAACCGATGGCCAGCAGATCGGGGATGTAGACCTGCTCGACGAACTCGGCGGCGCGGTCGATGATGCTCTTGACCAGATTCAGGCGTTCCATGTTCACCGCGCCGACCGCACCAGTGCCTTCGAGGTTGATGGCGCAGGGCACGCCGCCGACCAGCCAGTTCGGGTGCGGGTTCTTGCCACCGAAGATGGTGTGGACCTTGACCAGTTCCTTCTGGAAATCGAGCGCTTCGAGGTAGTGCGCGACGGCCATCAGGTTGGCTTCCGGCGGCAGTTTGTAGGCCGGGTTGCCCCAGTAGCCGTTCATGAAGGGGCCGAGCTGGCCCGATTCGACGAATTTCTTCAGGCGGTTCTGGATGTCGCGGAAATAACCCGGCGACGACAGCGGCCAGGAGGAAATGCTTTGGGCCAGCGTCGAGGTTGCCTTCGGATCAGCCTTGAGCGCCGAGACGACATCGACCCAGTCGAGCGCATGCAGGTGGTAGAAGTGCACCAGATGGTCGTGAACGTAGAGGTTCAACTGCATCAGGTTGCGGATGGTGTTGGCGTTTTCCGGAATCTTGATCGACAGCGCATCTTCAACGGCGCGCACCGAGGTCAGCGCGTGGGTGCCGGTACAGACACCGCAGATACGCTCGGTAAAGGCCCAGGCGTCGCGCGGATCACGGCCCTTGAGAATGACTTCCAGACCGCGCCACATGGTGCCGGTGGAAACAGCATTACGGATGACGTTCTTGTCGTCGAGGTTCACTTCCACCCGCAGGTGGCCCTCGATGCGGCAGACCGGGTCAACAACGACGCGCTTGCCGGAGTTGTCCAGCTTGAAGCCTTGAGTTTCGTAGGCTGACATGAATTATTCCCCCTGTTTTTCTTGTTCGCCAGCCTTCTGGCGAGCGCGGGCCAATGCGGTGACGGCGGCGTGCGCGGCAATCGCAGCACCCACCGTGCCGGCAGCAGCCTTGCCGATACTGTCGGCGTTGGCTTCCGCGCCGAACGGCGTGATCGAGGTGACGCGGTCGTAGAACGAGCCCTTGTCCCAGAAGCCTTCCTCGGAGCAGCCGATACAGCCGTGGCCGGATTGCACCGGCCAGCTGACGCCGCCATTCCAGCGCATCGAGGAACAGGCGTTGTAAGTGGTCGGTCCCTTGCAGCCCATCTTGTACAGGCAGTAGCCCTTGCGCGCGCCTTCGTCATCCCAGGCTTCGGCAAACTGGCCGGCGTCGAAGTGGCCACGGCGATAGCACTTGTCGTGGATGCGCTGGCCGTAGAACATTTTCGGGCGGCCCTGGCGATCCAGCTCGGGAATGCGGTCGAAGGTCAGCATGTAGGTGACGACGCCGGTCATCACTTCGGCAATCGGCGGGCAACCCGGCACGTTGATGATCGGCTTGCCGGAAATGACCTTGTGCACCGGCGTGGCACGCGTCGGATTCGGCTTGGCCGCCTGCACGCAGCCGTAGGAAGCACAGGCGCCCCAGCTGATGATGGCCTTGGCGTCGGCGCAGGTTTCCTTGAGCACCTCAACGAACGGACGGCCGCCGTGAATGCAGAACATGCCGTCTTCGTTGAGCGGTGGATTGCCTTCGACGGCGACGATGTAGTTGCCCTTGTACTTCTTCTTGACCTCTTCGATGATCGCCTCGGCCTGGTGGCCGGCGGCGGCCATCAGCGTGTCGTCGTAGTCGAGCGAAAGCATGGAGA
>JAYRUZ010000173.1:0-4415 GCA_041918795.1 Azonexus sp.
TCATCTTGCCGCCGCCACCTTCGAGATTGCCGCAGGCACAGGCCGCCTTGATATGCGGTACTGAATTGACGATCACCGTGCAGTCGAGGCATTCGTAGTAAATGTCGCCACCGGTCGGCAAGTTGGCGGGATCCGGTGCTGGCTCGATGGGATAGAAGTTGTAGATCTTGCGCATGTCGATATTCAGCATTCCATCCCCCAGTTCGGATTATTTCACCCGGCGTTGAGCAGAGCGCTCGCCCGGTAATGTCGATTGGCCTCGTCGGCCTTGTCCAGTTGCTCGCACAGGCGAGCCAGTTCCAGATGCGCTGCTTGCGTCTCCTGCACCGACAGCGAGGCCTCGAGATAACTCTGGGCCTTGCCCCACAGACGCTGCCTGAAGCACATGCGCCCCAGCGCCAGCAACAGCCGGGCATCGAGCGGATGCTCACGAAGCCAGCCTTCGGCCTTGGCGATACGCGGCGTGATCTCCCCCTCGCGCAGGCGGCCATAGATGTCGGCCAACTCCGGCTGCCAGGCCTCGCCGGCAGCATCGGGCAACGCCGCCTCGATCAGCTTCTGCGCCTCGCCATCCGCCTCGACGGCGACCAGCGCCCGCGCTCCGGCCAAGACGACACGGCGACCGCATTCCTCATCCGGCAAACCGCGCAGATAAGCGATCAGTTGCCCGCGGTCCAGCTGGCAACGCTTGATGATGGCCAGGTGGGCTTGTGTGCGGATTTCGCCGATCACCTCAAGCGGCAGCGCTTCGCGCTTGGCCAGTTGACGCACCAGCTTGAGCACACCGTCCCAGTCGCCGATCCCCTGACGGGCCCGCAATTCGAGGCGCAAGGCAGCAATGTGGCGGCCTTGCTTGGCCTGCAACTTATCCAGCGCCGCGATGGCATCGTCGAAGCGACGTGCCTCGATCATCATCTCGGCTTCCAACATCAGGGTCGCCGCTTCCGTGCGCGGATCGTCGAGCATGGCACGGTTCAGCCAGCCCTGCTGCTTTTCCGACTCGCGCATGCGCTGCGCCGCCCGTGCCGCGATCAACGCCGACAGCCCTGGCGCCGTTCCGGCACCATGGGCTTCGCTGGCTTTTTTCAGGGCCTGGCCGAAGCGGCCTTCGAACAGGAAGCGAACCGCATCCTGAAAGACCTGCGCAGCCCGTTCACGCTGCCGGCGCTGCCGGAACTCGCCGACCTTGGCCGGCAGCCCGAACATCAGCGCCAGGCCACGGATTGTCGCGTAGAGCACGGCAAAAACCAGGATCAGCACCAGTATCGTCAGGTTGAGCGACACCTCGGCCCGATAGGGCGGCACCACCAGCGTGACGTAGCCATCGTTCAGGCGGGCGCCAAGCGCTACCGCCACGGCCAGCGCGAACAGCGCCAGTATCCAGAACAGGCCTCTCACTTCTTGTCCTTGCCCGAACGCAATGAGCGCAAGGCGCCCTGGCTGTCGCCCAGGGTCGGCAACTCGACACTGATCTCGGCAGCGGCAATCTGGCGCAGCATGGACTGCGTTGCCTGCACCGCCTTGTCGCCCCCGTCGAAGTAGCGCCCGACCCAGTCCTGGGCCACCTTCAATTCGCTGCGGAATGATGCCTGATCACGGGCAAACAGCGCCAGGCGCGCATTGAGCAGACGCAGCTTGAGATTTTCGCGCAGGAAGAAATCCTGCCCCGGCGCCAACAAGGCCGGCGCCTCGCGATCGAAGCGCTGGATGCGGACCAGACCCTTCAGTTCCTGCCAGACAGCCGAACCCGTGCGCTGCCACCAGTCTGCCTTGTCGTCGGCCACCACAATTTTTTCCACCTTGGCGGCCGGGCGACTCTCACTGGTCAGCGGCAACTTGTCGACGCCGAGGATGGCCTGCTCAAGACGCAGGCTGAGTCCGGGGAAATCAACGAAGGGAATGGCATTCAGGCGTTGCAGATCCTTCGCCAGCGCCTTGCGCAGCGGCAAATGCTGCGGACGATCCAGGCGGGCCAGGCGAGCATCGGCCGTCTGCAGGGCCAGCACCGCAACCGGCACATTGCCAGCCAACTGGAGCTGCTGGCCGGCCAGCGTGATCGCCTGTTCAACCTCGATCAGCGTTGCCTCTTCGCGGCTGCGCGCCATTTCCTGGTACAACCCCTGCAGGGCCTCGCCCTGGCTGCGGAACTCACCGAGCTTGTCGTCGAGCGCGCCCAGTCGGGCCTGCATGGTTTCGAGCTGCTCGCGCAGTTGCTTTTGCGCCCCCCGCTCCTCGGCACTCTCGGCCATGCGCTGAGCCACCTCGCCGCGCACTTCGGCCAATTTCTGGCGGGTATCGAACCACTGCCAGCCGGCAACGGCCAATGCGGCAACGGCGACGAACAACCACAGCGCCGGACCGGAGAGCCGTCCGGGGCGTGGCAACGTACTGGCGGGGGAAATACTGGGGGAATCGTTATCGGTACTCATGCCGGCCAATTATAAGCAACTAAGCCGGCCATCAAGCCGGCGTCGGCGCCTTCGGTCAGGATAATGTTGTGCAAATCCAAATTTTTTGCATTTTCCGCAATTCTGGCATGCGGGACAAAAATCGGAGTATGCCGAAGGTAGTCGAGACCTTCGGGGGTGAGCAGATCGACCAGGTAGCGCAAGCCCTCGCTGCTCGATATCGTCAGCGCATCGAGTTGGCCGTTTCGCCAGGCAGCAAGCAGTGCCTGGCTGCCATCGAGCGGACCGGAACGCCGGTAGCAGGTGATGCAATCGACCGTTGCGCCGCGCTCGCGCAGCGTGTCGGCGAGCAGTTCGCGCCCGCCGTCGCCGCGGAAGATCGCGACACGCCGGCCGGCAACCCGTTCGGCGGCGAGTTCCGGCAACTCAAGCAGCGCTTCCGAATCGAAACGTTCGCACGGCGCGATACAACCTTCGACCCCGGACGCTGCCAATGTCTTTACCGTTCCCTGACCGACCGCTGCCGGCAGCAGCCCGGCCGGCCAGGTGCGCCCGGCCAGCAAGACCGGCAAGGCGTAATCCGCCGCGTTCGGGCTGATGAATACCGCCACCGCATAGTCGTTCAGGCATGCTGCTGCCGCCTGTAGCGCCGACATATCGTCAGCCGGGCCGATTTCAAGCAAAGGAAAGATCAGGGGCCGACCACCCGCTGCCTCGATGGCGCCTGCCAGCGGCCCGCATTGCGCCCGCGGCCGCGTGACGACGATGGTCCTGCCGGCCAGCGGGCCGCCGGGTTTCATGCCGGAATCAGGCGTGGCAAGCCAGCTTGGCGAGAATGGCGTCGGCGCCTTGCTGGCGCAAAACTTCGGCCAGTTGGCGACCGAGCGCCTCGTCGTCGGCCGGATTTCCGCGCAACTCGGCGCTGACCATTTCCTTGCCATCGACCGAAGCGACAAAGCCGCGCAGCCACAGTTGGCCGTTGTCGATCACCGCGTAGCCGCCCAACGGCACCTGGCAGGAGCCGCCGAGGGCGCGCGAGAAGGCGCGCTCGGCTTTGACGCAGTGAGCGGTTTCCGGGTCGTTCAGCGGGGCGACGACGGCGGCCATGGCGGCATCACCATCGACCAGTTCGATGCCCAGCGCGCCCTGACCGGGGGCCGGCAAGGATTGCTCCGGCGTCAGCACCGATTTGATGCGATCCTTGAGTTCAAGGCGGATCAGGCCGGCGGCGGCCAGGATGATCGCGTCGTATTCGCCGGCATCCAGTTTCTTCAGACGGGTATCGAGATTGCCGCGCAGGCTCTTGATCACCAGCTGCGGATACTTGGCACGCAGGATGGCTTCGCGGCGCAGGCTGGAGGTACCAACAATCGCCCCCGCCGGCAGATCATCCAGAGCGGCATACTTGTTCGAGACGAAGGCATCGCGCGGGTTTTCGCGGGCCGAGATGGCGGCGAGCACGAAGCCTTCCGGCATCACCATCGGCACATCCTTCATCGAATGCACGGCGAGATGGGCGCGGCCTTCCTGCATGGCGACTTCCAGTTCCTTGATGAACAGGCCCTTGCCACCGATTTCGGCGAGCGGACGGTCGAGAATTTGATCGCCCTTGGTGGTCATGCCGAGAATGACAACTTCCGCCCCCGGATTTAAACTCGATAAGCGTTCTCTGACATGCACCGCCTGCCACATGGCCAGACGGGATTCGCGGGAGGCAATGACAATCTTCGAAGGAGCGGACATGATGCGACGGCTTGCAGGACTTTTGGGAGCGCTGATTCTAGCATGCGCCCCCCTGGCCGACCTTGATGCATCCGAGCTTTTGCCCGCCGCCGACCTCGCCCGCGACGCTCGTCAAGCCAGCCAGGCCGGCGGCCCGTTGATCGTGCTCTACAGCCGCGACGACTGCAAGTTCTGCAAGGCGGTGAAACGCGAATTCCTGCAACCGCTGACCGACAACCCGCGCTACCGCGACCGCATCGTCATCCGCGAAGTGCGGCAGGACGG
>JAYRUZ010000174.1:0-4317 GCA_041918795.1 Azonexus sp.
GGCTGGACATGGAAATGACCGGGCTGAACCCTGACGGTGACCGCATTCTGGAATTGGCCATGGTCGTCACCGACGAGCAATTGCGCCTGGTCGCCGAATCGCCGGCCTGGGTCGTGCATCAGTCGGAGGCGACGCTGGCCGGGATGGACGAGTGGAACCAGAAGACGCACGGCCGTTCGGGCCTGATCGACAAGGTCAAGGCGTCGACCAGTGACGAAGCCACGGTCGAAGCCGAGGCGCTGGCTTTCCTGAAAAAATATTCGCTGGCCGGTCATTCGCCGATGTGTGGCAACACCATCGGCCAGGATCGCCGCTTCATGGCGCGCTACATGCCGACGCTGGAAGCCTTCTTCCACTACCGCAACCTCGATGTCAGCACCTTGAAGGAGCTATGCAAGCGCTGGCAGCCGGAGATTTACAAGGGCTTCAAGAAGAAGGGCAAGCACACTGCGCTGGCCGACATCCACGAGTCGATCGAGGAATTGAAGTATTACCGCGAGCACTTCCTGATCGCGCCGCTGCCGACTGCCGAATGAATGGTGCTGAGGCGGGGTTTGGCCCCGCCTCGATTACCGCCGATAGAGGCGGAATTTTTCCTTGCGGTCGCCCGGGCGGCTGCCCTCCCAGATCTTGTTCCAGTGGCCGTTCGGCGCCGCCAGTTCGCGCCGGCTGTCGCCGAAAACGAGCAGCCAGTCGCAGGCGCGGCCGGCTTCGGAGTTTTCCATCACCGGCTCGATGCCGACAAAGTAGGCCAGCGAGGCGCGCTGCGTGTCGTTCAGGCCGCGTTCGGCCAGGCAACCATGGCCTTCCGGCAAGGCCTGAGCGATGGCTTGGGCGACGGGGCGATAGCTCTTGCCATAGTCGAACCAGGGCAGGCCGAGCGTCGTTACCAGCAGCCATAGGGTGGTAAAGCCCATGGTCCAGTGCGTCAGGCTGCGGTAGGGCGAGCGCGGGGCAGTGACGATCAGCCAGGCCCACCAAGCAGTGGCGGCGAGGCCGACGGCCAGTGCCAGTAAATCGACATGTCCGACGAAACCGGGGCGCAGGATGACCACGCGTTGCGCCAGCTTGGTCGGCCAACCCAGTGCCATGGCCGACCAGCAAACCCAGACGAAAACCGCGAACACGCTGAAGGTCATCATCGCGAACCAGTCGAACGCATTGGCCATGCCCCGGCGCAAGCTCAGGGCGCCCGGCGTGGCGAGCAGCGCAATGGGCGGCAGCAGCAGCAGGGCAGGAATTTCGCGGACGCGGAAGGTCCAGGCGAGAAGCAGCAAGGTGATGCCGAAGAGGGCCAAAGGCAGCAACTGACTGGGCTCGATGCATTTATGGCGGCGGGTCCACAGGGTCCATAGCGCCAGCGGCAGGGCCGGGAAGGCGAACCATGGCGCCATGGCGAGGAAACCGAACAGGCCGGAGAAGACGAATGGTGTCTTGAAAGGGGCAAGTTCGGTGGCCAACCAGGCGTGGAAACGAGCCGGCTCCAGGTTGTAAAGCAAAACTGGCCAGGGCAGGCAGAGCAGCAAGGCGATGGCGAAAGCGATGGCCAGCGTCATCAAGCCCTGGCGACGGTCCACTGTCAGCCACCAGGCAAGCGGGGCAAGCAGCAACAAGGGCAGCGTGGTCGCAATGCCGGTGCCAAGGAAAGAGGCGGCGATGGCGAGACCGTAGAAGATGCCGGTCAGCCGGGGTTTGCGTCCGATAGCGGCAAGCGCGCCGAGGGTGCCACCGTATGCAGCAACGGCAATCAGCATCGGCTGGGCATCGTGGGCATGGAAGACCAGGCCGGCACAGCCGGCGAGCAGCATGGGAGCGGCAGCGGCATCTTCCTGGCCGTAGAGTTCGCGGCTGGCGTAATAAAGCCCCATCAGGGCCAGCGTCACCCAGAGGGCGCTGGCGAAGCGGATGGCTTCGTGCAGGGGGAGCAGCCCGCTGAGCAGGAAGCCGGTCAGCGAGGCGCTCCAGTAATAGAGCGGCGGCTCGTTGAAGGGGCGGCCGGCCAGGTCGGGCGACAGCCAATCGCCGTAATGCAGCATGTGCCAGGCCGTGCCGATGTGGATGGCGTCCTCGCCCTTCCACGGATCGCGTCCGAACAGCCCGGCCAGCACGTAGAAAGCGAGCATGGCCGCGAGCATCCAGCCGACCGGTGGAAGGCGGATACCGTTACGCAGTCGGGCGATCAGTGCGGACATTCGTAAACTGTAAAAGATGCCGGGCAGAAACGAAAAAGGCAGCCGTTGGGCTGCCCTTTAGCGTGAGGCCGAAACCGATCAGGCAGCAGCCTTGCCGCGCATGGCGCCGAATTTCTGGTTGAACTTCTCAACGCGACCGGCGGTATCGACGATCTTCTGCTTGCCGGTGTAGAACGGGTGGCAGGCGGAGCAGACTTCGATATGGAAGGCGTCCTTGGTCATGGTCGACTTGGTGGTGAACACGTTGCCGCAGGAGCAGGTCACCTGGATTTCTTTGTAATTCGGGTGGATATCGGCTTTCATCTTTCGTCCTTTAAACAAGCGACCGGCGGATGTGGCCGATCTGGGAAGCCGTGAATTATCGTCGATTTGTTTTTTTGGTGCAACGGTTTTTTGGGGTTTGTGTTTGATTTCGTGGTTGTTTTTGCAACCCGGCTCAGCGTGGTTTCCGGTGATTGGCGGTTGGCTGGTTTTTTGCCTTTTGGGGCTGTGCACCGCAGCAGTCAAATTTCAGGCTATTCCAACCAATTGGGGAGGGCAGAAAAACAAAAAAGGGCCGGTTGCCCGACCCTTTTCGCTCCAGCAAGTAGCGAGGAATCAGCCGCGACGCATGGCGTCGAAGAATTCCGCATTGCCCTTGGTGGATTTGACCTTGTCGAGCAGGAATTCCATCGCTTCGAGGTCGTCCATCGGGTAGCACAGCTTGCGCAGCACCCACATCTTCTGCAGCACGTCCGGCTTGAGCAGCAGCTCTTCGCGGCGGGTGCCGGAGCGGTTGACGTTGACCGCCGGGTACATCCGCTTCTCGGCCATGCGGCGGTCGAGATGAATTTCGGAGTTGCCGGTGCCCTTGAATTCTTCGTAGATCACTTCGTCCATGCGAGAGCCGGTGTCGATCAGCGCGGTGGCAAGGATGGTCAGCGAGCCGCCTTCCTCGATGTTGCGCGCGGCGCCGAAGAAGCGCTTCGGTTTCTGCAGGGCGTTGGCGTCGACGCCGCCGGTCAGCACCTTACCGGAGGCCGGCTGCACGGTGTTGTAGGCGCGGGCGAGGCGGGTGATCGAGTCGAGCAGGATGACCACGTCCTTCTTGTGCTCGACCAGGCGCTTGGCCTTCTCGATGACCATCTCGGCGACGGCGACGTGACGGGTGGCCGGCTCGTCGAAGGTCGAGGCGACGACCTCGCCCTTGACCGTGCGGGTCATTTCGGTGACTTCTTCCGGGCGTTCGTCGATCAGCAGCACGAGCAGCACGACTTCCGGATGGTTGGCCGTGATGGCATGGGCGATGTTCTGCAGCATCACGGTCTTGCCGGTCTTCGGCGGAGCGACCAGCAGGCCGCGCTGGCCGCAGCCGATCGGCGCGATCATGTCGATGACGCGGCTGGTGATGTTTTCTTCGGACTTGATCTCGCGTTCGAGCTTGAGATGACGCGTCGGGTGCAGCGGCGTCAGGTTCTCGAACATGATCTTGTTCTTGTTGGCTTCCGGCGAGAAGCCGTTGATGCGGTCCAGTTTGGTCAGCGCGACATAGCGCTCGCCGTCCTTCGGGGTGCGGATCTCGCCTTCGACCGTGTCGCCGGTGCGCAGGTTGAAGCGGCGGATCTGCGACGGGGAAACGTAGATGTCGTCCGGGTTGGCCAGGTAGGAGGTATCGGACGAGCGGAGAAAGCCGAAGCCATCGGGCAGGACTTCCAGCGTGCCATCGCCGTAAATGGTGTCGCCGTTCTTGGCCTTGGCCTTGAGTACAGCGTAGATCAGCTCCTGCTTGCGCATCCGGTTAGCATTTTCGATGCTAAGGTCGGTAGCCATGTCCAGCAGTTTGCTGACGTGTAAGGTCTTTAGTTCGGAAAGTTGCATGTGGGAATGGTGGCGCCGGGGAGGAAGCGGGAGTGGCCCCGCAGGGTCGGGCGCAAATTTACTAGGAGCTAGGGGAGGGATATAGACGCCGGACAGTGCTTCTGTCGCGTCTGCCTGAAGGTACAGGACGCACCTTCAGGCCGCAAGACTACGGAGATTACAGGTTGCTGTCAATGAAGGCAGCGAGTTGGGATTTGGACAGCGCGCCGACCTTGGTGGCTTCGACATTGCCGTTCTTGAACAACATCAGGGTCGGAATGCCACGGAT
>JAYRUZ010000175.1:0-4308 GCA_041918795.1 Azonexus sp.
TCGACACCTGGCCATTGCCCGGCTTGAGCGAAGCCTCAATCTGGTGCAACAGACGGATAGAGGCGTGGCTGGATAACTCGCGCCCGAGTTTGAGCGACTCGGGGGATTCGCCTTTTTCCAGCGCATCAATGCGTTGCAGGATCTTGCGCCGGACCTTGCGTACCTCAAGCCAGGCCGGGATGCCAACCGGCAAGGGAGCCCCGTACAGGTAGGCGAGGTCGATCAGGCGGGATTTCGATTCGGAGGCCGGCTCGCTGGTGAAGCTGGCCAGTTCACGCCAACGGCTGAGGCCTCGATTGGCCACCGTGAGTTGAGCGGCAGACAGTCGGTACGGGTCAGCCAGGCGGAGCAGGAAGGCCCAGGCGATCAGGCCCGAGATGTTGGCTTCACCGAGATGTGGGAAGTCGCGGTCGAGAACGGGTTGTTCGAGGAGTTGTGCGGACTGGGCCGAGGCCAGCACACCGAACAACAGGTGATCGATTTCTGCAGGGCAGGCGACGGCGGCGTTGAAATGACAGTACTGCGCCATGCGCAAGGCGTTGGCTGAGCGCTGCAGGGCACGCAGGCGAGCGTCTGGGGCCAGGTTCCCGGCTATCCGCAGGTAGGCAACGCCAAAACGGAGCCACAGGCGTTGTGCTGCGTCGAAAGCACGCTGGTCGTCGTCCGGCAATGGCAGCGCCTTGCGGGCGTAGCGAGGTTCAATGGCGTTTTCGGCAGGAATCGATGCCGTCCACAGCAGGCCGAGCAGTTCGAAGGCCTGAGGCGCCTTCAGTGCTGCACTTTCGATGGCTTCGACCTGCAGGCAGATGGCGGCCAGCATGTGCATGGCCTGGGCCTGTGGCTGAGCAGCCAGCCAGGCTTTGGCACCGGCGGTATCGCTAAAGGCGAGGGCAATATTGGCGCGCGGTTCCGGAAGTTTTAACCAGTCCATCGTCGCTCCTTGTCTGGAGTATGCGTATGTGATGAGCGGATTTGAACATTATGAGCGCGACTTGACTAGTCCGGGCCGCTAGATTCGTTGTCGGGCGCCAATCTCCGACATTGAATTTTCCATCTCTTCGGTGGCGGCTGGGGTTCATGCCGGGGGCTGAAATAGTGGCCGGGATGTATGCCCCGGCCACGCAATCCGCGAAGGGAGGGGGCGTTTTGATCAGCCGTCGGCGTTGATCCTGGCGATCAGTGCCCGCAGGGTGGTCTCAGCCTGCTCGTTGGCCACCTGACAGGTACCGGCTGCCTGGTGACCGCCGCCGCCGTATTGCAGCATCAACTCGCCGACATTGGTCTGGCTCGAACGGTCGAGGATCGATTTGCCGGTGGCAAAGACGGTGTTCTGCTTCTGCAAGCCCCACATGATGTGGATCGAGATGTTGGTCTGAGGGAATAGCGCGTAGATCGTGAAGCGGTTGGTCGCCCAAATGGTTTCCTCGTTGCGCAGGTCGAGCACGACGAGGTTTTTGTGTACCGTCGCGCAGCGCAGGATCTGGTCCTTGGCTTTCTCGGCCTGTTCGAAGTAGAGGTCGACGCGTTCCCGGACATCGGGCAGGGCCAGGATTTCATCGATGTTATGGTCGCGGCAGTACTTGATCAGGTCCATCATCAACGCGTAGTTGCTGATGCGGAAATCACGGAAGCGGCCGAGGCCGGTACGGGCGTCCATCAGGTAGTTGAGCAGCACCCAGCCGGTCGGATTGAGGATTTCATCGCGGCTGAACTGCGCCGAGTCGCCCTTGTCGACGGCCTCCATCATGTCGTCGGCGATCTTCGGGAAGGCCTGTTTGCCGCCGTAGTAGTTGTAGACGACGCGGGCAGCGGAGGGCGCGTCCGGCTCGATGATGTGGTTCTTGCGCTCGCCGGTATTGCGGATGGTTTCCGACAGGTGGTGGTCGAAGGCGAGATGGGCGGCGGCGACGTAGGGCAGGTTGGTGGTGATGTCGCGCTCGCTGATGTCGACCTTGCCGTCCTGCATGTCTTTCGGATGGACGAACTTGATGTCGTCGATCAGGTTCAATTCGTTGAGCAGTACCGCGCAAACCAGACCGTCGAAATCGCTGCGGGTTACCAGGCGAAACTTTTGTTGCGTCATCTGCATGTCTCCGGATAGCAAAGGCTTTCGAAGCCCTAGCATAGCGCCATTGCGGCGCCTTGGAAACGGCAAAAATGAGGCCTAGAGGGCGATATGGATGGCCTGGGTCGGGCAGGGCGCGATACAGGCACCGCAGGCGGTACATTTTTCCGGATCGAGCTCGGGCAGCGGGCTGCCGCCCTGGCGGGGAGCGAAGCGGATGGCACGGGCGTCGCAGAAGTCGCCGCAGACACGGCATTCGACGCCTTGTTTGGGCAGGCAGGCATCGCTAATGACGGCCTTGCCGGACCAAGCGGCTTGGTCTTCAATCCGCAGTAGCGCCTTGGGCTGACAGGCAGCAACGCAGTCGGCGCAGAAGGTGCATTCGCCGCGCTGGAAATCGACCGTCGGAAAGCCGCCGTCGCCGGCAACCAGAATGCCGGTCGGGCAGGCTTTCAGGCAGTCGTTGCAGCGGGTGCAGGCATCGATGAATTCCTCTTCGGGCAAAGCCCAGGGCGGGCGCATCTGGGCCTGCGGGCGCGCCCGGCCGCGAAAGAAGCCGCGCCGCCCCAGATCGACCATGGCTTACTTGGCAGCCTTCATCTTGTCGATGCCGCTGCGCAGCATCTGGTCGATTTCCGACCCCGGTTCGACTTGCGGCAACAGGGCTTCCCAGTAGGCGATGCCTTGCTTGTTGTCGCCGCGTTCCATGGCGGCCGCGCCGGCCAGGAAGAGACTGTGACCGTGCTTGGGATCGAGCTTCAGGGCCTTTTCGATCAACTGGGCGGGCTTGCCCTTCAGGCCCTTGCCTTCGGCCATGGCGATGGTTTCGGCGTAGCTGGCCAGCACGTCGGGGTCGTCGATGGATTTTTCCGCCTTGGCGTAGGCGCCCACGGCATCCTCGTAACGGCCCAGGGTCTTGTAGGAACGGGCAAGCATCAGCCAGCCCTGCATGTCGTCCGGGTTGGCCTGCATGCGCTCGGCCAGCTTGGCCACCATGGCGTTGATCTGATCCGGCGTCATTTTCGGTTGGGCGACGGTCTGTGTCGGGTCGAGGGCGCGCGGGTTGCCGAGGATGCCATAGCCGAGCAGGCCAACAATTGGGAGCAGCACGACTATGGTGATGGCCAGCTTGCGGCTGGGCGTGGCGGTAGCCTCAGTCTGATCCGTGGCTTCTTCGTTCTCGACGTCTTCGAGCAGACGGCGCTGCAATTCGGCCTTGGCCTGGGCGTGATCAGTGTCGCTCAGCGAGCCTTCGGCCAGTTCGCGGTCTAGTTCGGCCAGCTGGTCGCGGAAAATGGCGAGATTGGCCTGCTTGCGTTCGGTGTTGGCGGCATTCTGGCGTGGTTTGCGCCACAGCGGCGGCACGATGAAGACAGCCACCACGACGACGAGCAGCAGGGCGAAGATGAAAAACTGGGTCATTGCGAATCAATTTCCTTGAGCAGGGCTTCGGCACGCTGGGCCTCGGCGGCGGTCAGCGGCCTGTCTTCGGCGGCGAGGCGGGCAGCGCGGCGCTTCAGGTAGCGTTGCAGGGCGAAGATGCCGAGCAGCAGCAGGGCGATGGGACCGCCCCAGAGCAGCAGCGTGTTGCCCTGCACTGGCGGACGGTAGAGCACGAAATCGCCGTAGCGGGCGACCATGAAATCGATGATTTCCTTGTCGCTCTTGCCGGCCTTGATCATGCCGCGTACTTCACGGCGCAGATCCTGCGCCAGCTCGGCGTTGGAGTCGGCGATGTTCTGGTTCTGGCAGACCAGGCAGCGCAGTTCTTCAGACAGCTTTTGCAGGCGCTTCTCGGTCACCGGATCGGCCGCGATGGCCGCTTCGGTGGCGCTATCGGCGACTGCTGCGGTGCACAGGGCAAAACAGGCAAAAACCAGGGCGAGCAGGTATTTCATTTGTTCAGCTCCGCCAGCAGCGGCATGATCTTCTTGCCCAGCACATCCGGGGTGATCGGGCCGGTGTGCTTCATGCGAATGACGCCGGCCTTGTCGATGACGTAGGTTTCCGGCACGCCATAGACGCCGTAGTCGATGCCGACGCGGCCGTCGAGGTCCATGACCGTCAGCTTGTACGGGTTGCCGTGTTCGGACAGCCACTGGTTGGCGCGCTGCCCGGCGAGTTTCTTTTCGTCCTCGGCCGGCATCTTGCCCATGTCGAAACCGCCGTCGCCGCGGACTTCCTTGTAATTCAGGCCGATCAGCGGCACGTCGACCTTCTTCGAGAACTCGACGAGGATCGGG
>JAYRUZ010000176.1:0-4308 GCA_041918795.1 Azonexus sp.
CGGTGAATTTGATCGCATTGCCGATCAGATTGGTCAGCATCTGGCCAATGCGCGCCGGATCGCCGCGGTAGCGCAAAGCGGTTTTATCCAGCCAGTGCGCCGAAAGTTGCACGCCCTTGGCCGCAGCTTCCTCGCCGAACAGAACCAGTTGCTCCTGCAGCAAATGCTCGGGCTGGAAAGGCAGTTCCTCGAGTTCGACACGACCGGCCTCGATCTTGGACAGATCGAGGATGTCGTTAAGCAAGGTGAGCAGGGTCTGGCCGGAATTCATGATCACCTGCACGAACTTCTGCCGCTCGGCGTCGACCAGTCCGGGCAGCATCAACAATTGCGCCATGCCCAGGATGCCGTTCATCGGCGTGCGAATCTCGTGCGACATGGTGGCCAGAAACCGGCTCTTCGCCAGGTTGGCCGCCTCGGTGCCGCGCAGCGCTTTTTCCAGACGCTCAGCCATTGCCTGCATTTCGGCGGCCTGGACGAAGGAACGATCCAGGGTCTGGTGGTAGTAGTGGCAGGCCTGCAGCATGGAAATCGTAAACAGCAGCGCCATCAAGGCCAGCATCCAGTCGCGCAACCCATGCGAATCGAGCAGTGCCGTCAACGCCACCGCCAGCGCCATCGGCAGCCCGTAACCGCGAAAGGCGGCCGGCACCGGGGCCAGCAACGGCACCGCACCGGCGAACATGCCGGCCGCGACCAAGGCAACGAAATAACGCGTCGCTCCCGGCTCGATCAGCATCATGGCCGAGATGCCGGCCGCCCACAGCAGACCGGACAATGTCGCGCCGAGGGTGCCCCGGCGTTGCCACAGGAAGGCCTCGGCGGCCGGCGGCTGTATTGCCAGGAAACGGCGGGCCAGCGCATAACGCGCCCCGGCACCGAGCAGCATCGCCGCCCACCACAGCCAGGCCCAGACAGGTGCGCTGCTCCAGCCCAGCGCAAGGAGCAGGATGCTGGAGTTGACGACGACCACGCACTGGGCGATCCCCGCGTTGCGGAACATCAGGCGCGTCTTTTCCAACGTCGACTGGGCGTTGGCGAACATCTGCGGCAGGACGTCGTCGTGGGGCATGCGCTAGTGTTTGAGCTGGATCAAGGCGAGAAAATACCCTGTGCCGCCCTCGCCGACAAATCGGCAAATATGAGAGCCACCCGTACTGCCAGCACTTTTCGGAATAGCTTGCTCAGTTGAGCGGTGACCAACAAAAAAGCCTCCCGCAGGAGCAATGCAGCTGCGACGTTTCATTCCCGCGCAGGCGGGAATCCAGCAACCTTCAATCTTCCGGGTTCCCGCCTGCGCGGGAACGACGAATCAGTTGGCGATTCTCCGCAAACCAAACTGCATTGCTCCCACAGGAGGCCTTTTCAGGCAAGAGGAAGCCTACATGCGGGCGATCATCGCGTCGCCGAATTCCGAGCAGGAGATTTCGTTGGCGCCTTCCATCAGGCGGGCAAAATCGTAGGTTACCTGCTTGTCGCCGATGGCCGCTTCCATGCCCTTGATGACGAGGTTGGCTGCTTCCTTCCAGCCAAGGTGGCGCAACATCATCTCGGCCGACAGGATCAGTGACCCCGGATTGACCTTGTCCAGCCCGGCGTACTTCGGCGCGGTGCCGTGCGTTGCCTCGAAGCAGGCGTACTGGTCGGAAATGTTCGCTCCCGGTGCGATGCCGATGCCGCCGACCTGGGCGGCCAGCGCATCGGAGATGTAGTCGCCGTTCAGGTTGGTGGTGGCGATCACGTCGTACTCAGCCGGGCGCAGCAGGATCTGCTGCAGGAAGGCATCGGCGATGGAATCCTTGATCGTGATCTCGCGGCCGGTCTTCGGGTTGGTGAAATGGCACCACGGGCCGCCGTCGATCGGCTCGGCGCCGAACTCATCCTGGGCCAGCTTGTAGGCGGTGTCACGGAAGAGGCCTTCGGTGAACTTCATGATGTTGCCCTTGTGCACGATGGTCACCGACTTGCGGTCGTTGTCGATGGCGTACTGGATGGCGGCCCGGACCAGGCGGGCCGTGCCTTCGACCGAGACCGGCTTGATGCCGATGCCGGAAGTTTCCGGGAAGCGGATTTTCCGGACGCCCATTTCCTGGGTCAGGAAGTCGATCACCTTCTTGACGCCCTCGGAACCGGCGGCCCACTCGACGCCGGCGTAGATGTCCTCGGTGTTCTCGCGGAAGATGACCATGTTGGTCAGTTCCGGGTTCTTCAGCGGACTCGGCACACCCTTGAAGTAGCGTACCGGACGCACGCACTGGTAGAGGTCGAGCTCCTGGCGCAGGGCCACGTTGAGCGAGCGGATGCCGCCGCCGACCGGTGTTGTCATCGGCCCCTTGATCGACACCGAATATTCCTTCAGCGCGTCGAAGGTTTCCTTGGGCAGCCATTCGTCCGGCCCGTAGATACGGGTCGATTTCTCGCCGGCGTAGACTTCCATCCAGTGGATTTTCTTCTTGCCGCCATAGGCCTTTTCGACGGCGGCATCGATCACCTTGATCATGACCGGCGTGATGTCGATGCCGATGCCGTCGCCCTCGATGAACGGAATGATCGGATTGTCCGGAATCGCCTGTCCCGGAACGATTTTCGCACCACCCTGCGGAACCTTGAGATGAGAAGTCATAGTCTCTCCTTGCGTTGTTATGCAACGCGGCAAGCGCGTCGAAACCCTGTGGCGGGAAGGCCCGGCTGTTGCCTCCAGCGGCGGGCGGGGAACTTGATTATGCGCAAAATGGCAAAAACTGTCAGCCTTCTTTCACCGCGCGACCGACTGCTGCGGTGCACCGGCCAAAACAGGCAAAAAACAAAAAAGCGAAGGCCGGATGACCTTCGCTTTTTTTCCTCAGGCGGCAGCCAGCCGCCGGATCGGTGACTCGCCTTAGCCGCGGGCAGCCTTCAGTGCGGCGTTCAGCGTCGGGCTCGGACGCATGATGGCCTTGCACTTCTCGGAATCGGCCTTGTAGTAGCCGCCGATATCCACCGGCTTGCCCTGCACCGTCTTCAACTCGGCGACGATCTGGGCTTCGTTGTCGCTCAAGGTCTTGGCCAGCGTGGTGAACTTGCCGGCCAGTTCCTTGTCCTCGGTCTGCGCGGCCAGCTCCTGCGCCCAGTACATGGCGAGGTAGAACTGGGAACCGCGGTTGTCGAGCTCACCGGTCTTCGGCGACGGCGACTTGTTGTTGTCGAGCAGCTTGCCGGTGGCGGCGTCGAGCGTCTTGGCGAGCAGGATGGCGCGCTTGTTGCCGTCCTTGATGCCCTGCTCTTCGAGCGACACGGCCAGGGCCAGGAATTCGCCGAGCGAATCCCAGCGCAGGTGGTTTTCCTGGGTCAGCTGCTGCACGTGCTTCGGGGCTGAACCGCCGGCGCCGGTTTCGTACATGCCGCCGCCGTTCATCAGCGGAACGATCGACAGCATCTTGGCCGAGGTACCCAGTTCCATGATCGGGAACAGGTCGGTCAGGTAGTCGCGCAGGATGTTGCCGGTGACCGAGATGGTGTCGAGGCCGCGAGCGACACGCTCCAGCGTGTAACGCATGGCACGGACCTGCGACATGATCTGGATGTCGAGGCCGGTGGTGTCGTGATCCTTGAGGTACTTCTGGACCTTCTTGATCAGCTCGTTCTCGTGCGGACGGTAGGCGTCCAGCCAGAAGATGGCCGGCATGCCCGACTGGCGGGCACGGGTGACGGCCAGCTTGACCCAGTCGCGGATCGGCGCGTCCTTGACCTGGCAGCAACGCCAGATGTCGCCGGCTTCGACGTTCTGCGTCAGCAGGACTTCGCCGGTGTTGATATCGACGACGTTGGCGATACCGTCTTCGGCGATTTCAAAGGTCTTGTCGTGCGAACCGTATTCCTCGGCCTGCTGGGCCATCAGGCCGACGTTCGGCACGGTGCCCATGGTGCGCGGATCGAAGTTGCCGTGCCATTTGCAGAAGTTGATCATCTCCTGGTAGATGCGGGCGAAGGTCGATTCCGGCATGACGCACTTGGAGTCGTACTGCTTGCCATCGGCGCCCCACATCTTGCCGCCCTGGCGGATCATGGCCGGCATGGAAGCATCGACGATGATGTCGTTCGGCGAGTGGAAGTTGGTGATGCCCTTGGCCGAATCGACCATGGCCAGACGCGGACGGTGTTCCTGGCAGGCGTGCAGGTCGCGGATGATCTCGTCGCGCTTGGATTCCGGCAGCTGCTTGATCTTCTCGTACAGATCGACCATGCCGTTATTGACGTTGATGCCCAGTTCGGCAAAGGTCTTGGCGTGCTTCTCGAAGGCTTCCTTGTAGTAGATCTTGACGCAGTGGC
>JAYRUZ010000177.1:0-4306 GCA_041918795.1 Azonexus sp.
CGCGCGAACGCGAAAACCGCGACAACCGCCTGACCTGGGGATTGGGCAGCGAAATCCAGACGACCGAACGGCTCTACGTCATCGCCGAAACCTACGGCCAGGACAAGGGAGCCGCTTTCAGCCAGCTCGGTTTGCGCTACTGGATCCTGCCCAATCACGTACAGATCGATACCACCTGGGGCAGCCAGTTCGGTCACCTGCGCGACCAGCGCTGGTTCTCGATCGGCCTGCGCCTGATTTCGCCGCGCTTGTTCTAGATCAAGCAACACGCGGGTGTCACATTGCCGCAATACGGCGGCGCCACGCCTTATGCTAAAAGGCGTAGTCGCATATTTCAGGATCGCTCACCATGGTTTTCTTCGAACTCTTCGCCCACAACCCGACCATCGTCAATGTGCCCGCCGGCGAGGCACTGTTCCGGGAAGGTGAGGAAGGCCGGATGATGTACGTGCTGACCACCGGCTCGGCCGAGGTCATCGTCAACAACCGCGTGGTCGAGGCGCTGCAGCACGGCAGCATCGTCGGTGAAATCGGCATCGTGCTGCCCGGCCCGCGCTCGGCGACCGTGGTCGCCACGACCGACTGCGAATTCGTCGAAGTTGACGAAAAACGCTTCCAGTTCCTCGTCCAGCAGACGCCCTTCTTTGCCACCCAGGTCATGCGCGTGATGGCCGAGCGCCTGCGCCGGATCAATCAGCTGGTGGTGCCGCTCGAGGATATTTGAGAGGCCAGCAGGAATTCGCCGCACCAGGCGTGGACGCTGACCTGAGGAAAGCGCCAGTGATGGTTTTCGCGCGGCGAACTCTCGCCGGCGAAAACCGGTGGAAAACGGTGGCAGGCGCCGGTCAGCGCATCGGCGGCGACGAAATAGCGACACTGGGCACAGTGCCGCTCGACAGGTACGTTCATCAGGGAGCCTTTCTCAGAGTGCTGCGGTGCACGCACTTTCCGGGGCCATTTTCACCCTGACGAGTTCGCCATACAACAGGGCCAGGCGCTGCGCCATCGCGCTGTCGCTCCATTCCTGCGCATAGGCCGGCGCTTCGGCGCGCAGGTGCGCCCAGGCCTGCGGATGGCACAGGAAGTGGCCGAGCGCATCGCCGAAGGATTTCGGATCGGCCGGCGGCACGAAGGCGCCGCGTCCCGGCGCCAGGATATCGACGGTGCCCATCTCGGCCAGGGCAATAACCGGCAAGCCGGCCGCCATCGCTTCGAGCAGGACCAGACCCTGTGTCTCGGTGCGCGAGGCGAAGGCGAAGACGTTGGCCGCTGCGTAGCAGTCGGGCAAGCCCTGGCGGCGATCGAGATAACCGATGAAGCGAACATGCTCGGCCAGCCCCAGATGCTTCACCTGCTGTTGCAGATCGGTCATGGCCGGTCCTTCGCCGGCGATGACCAGCAGCGCCTGCGGACAGACCAGGCGGACATGCGTCATGGCCTGCAGCAGGAAGCCGATGTTCTTCTCATGCGCCACCCGACCGACGAACAGGGCCAGCGGCCGCTCGGCCGGGATGCCGAAACGCTCGCGGAAAGCCGCGCCATTGCCCTGGGCGAACTGGGCCAGCGGAATGCCGGTCGGCAGCACATGCAGCGGCTTGGCGACGCCGTATTCCTCAAGGCGGCTGCGCATCGCCGTCGACGGCACGATCACCGCGTCGAGGTCGTTGCACTGGCGCCGCGAGAAGGCGCGCGCCTGCGCCTTCAACCAGCCGCCGGGCAACCAGGGCGCGTAGTGGCCGAGGTATTCCTCGAACAGCGTGTGGTAGGTGGCGACCACCGGCAGGCCCAGCTGGCGCGCCGCGTTCAGGCCGGCGTAATGGGCGACGAAGGGGGTCTGGATGTGGATCAGGTCGCAGTCGGCGGCGGCTTCGAGCACGGTGCGATGCATGGCGCGCCAGCCGACCAGGCGATCCTCACGATCACCCGGCACTGGCCGGCCGGCGACGCGGGTGACGCCCGCCTCATCGGCCTCGTCGCCGTAGCGCGGCACCACCAGATTGACCTCGACGCCCTGCCCGGCCAAGGTCCGGCGGAAGGTTTCGATCGAGGTCGAGACGCCATTGACGCGCGGGAAATAGACGTCGGACACCATCAATACGCGCATGCTCATGCCTCTACCGTCTCCGCAACCTGCGCCAACTCCGGGGTCGGCTGCATGTGTTCAATCCTTAGCTGGGTCGGCCGGTGCGTCGACTCCCAGGCGACCAGTTCCAGGCGACCGTCGAAATGCTCGACGATGGCCGTGCAGGAATCGACCCAGTCGCCACAGTTGATATAGGTCAGGCCATCGATCTCGCGCAGGGTCGCCCAGTGGATGTGGCCGCAGATCACGCCATCCAGCCCGCGCTCCTTGGCATGATGGATGGCCGATACCTCGAAATCGAAAATGAAATTGAGCGCCTTCTTGACCTTGCGCTTGGCGTAGCCGGCCAGCGACCAGTAGCCCGAAATGCCGAGCTTGCGACGCCCCCACGACAGCCAGGCATTGAGCCGGACCAGCAAGTCGTAGGCGCGGTCGCCAAGCACGGCGACCCAGCGGTGATGGCGCGTCACCTGGTCGAACTGGTCGCCATGGATGAGCAGGAAGCGCCGGCCGTCGACCGTCTCGTGCACCATCTCGTCGACCACTTCGATTTCACCGAAGACGGTGCCGCAATAATCGCGCAGCGCCTCGTCGTGGTTGCCGGGAATGAACACCACGCGCTCGCCGTGGCGCGCCCGGCGCAACAGCTTCTGCACCACCGTGTTCTGCGCCTGCGTCCAACAGATGCCGCGGCTCATCGCCCAGAAATCGACGATGTCGCCGATCAGGAAAGTCTGCTCGGCCGGGTGTTCGCGCAGGAAGTCGAGGAGGCGATCCGCCTGGCACGCCCGCGTGCCGAGGTGGATGTCGGATAGGAATACGGATCTGACCTTGGGCATGGGGGCACGTTAAGGGCGAGCCATGAACGCCCCGTGACGCCTGCGTTAAATTTTAATGACACGCGGGATTCCATACCCGGTGAGCCAGTGTCGCCAGCGCCAGGCCAAAATACCGCCCAGCCCCCAGGTGCAGAGCACGATGCGCAAGGGCAACGATCCAGAGTAGCCTTGGCCGTCGAAAGGCAGGCTGAGTACCGCCAGGAAGGCCAAGCCGGACAAATATTTCAGCGGCCGAGGCCGGATGCCCCAATCCCAGCGGCGCACCACCGCCAAGGCCAGGCGCGCTGCCAGCAAGCCGAGAGCGGCGCCGACCAATACGTCGAGCGGCCAATGCACACCAACGGCGATGCGCGACAATCCGGCCATGGTCGCGACCAGCAGGGCAAGCGAACCGACACGCCAGCCACAGCCGCCATACAATACCCCAGCCATAGCGAAGGCCGCGGCAGCATGGCCGGACGGCAAGGCGTAACTACTGCCGGCCCGGCCAATCAGGATAACCTGCTCCATCGGTAGCACGCTCAACGGGCGAGGCAGGTGGAACAGGGCCTTGACGCCATGGCTGGTCAGCCCGGCCAACGCCGCCGCCAATACAGCAGCCCAGAACAGACGGGGGTAACGCAGGCAAAAGGGCAACAGGACTGCGAACAGCATGCGCTCGTCGCCGAAGGCGGTCAGCCACTCCCAGACGACAGCGGGCACTTGGCCGGTAAGCACCTGAACCGCCAGAAAGCCGCTGGCGTGCCCGAGTGTCAGCGCATACACACCGGCCACCGCCAAGGCGAACAGGCAAAGCTGCGACAGCCGACGCTCATCGACATAAAGGTGCTGCCTGCCGATTTCTCCGGGGATGCTTCCTGCGCTGCCGGCCAGGGAATGAATGGGACTCATGGTACCGGCACCTTAGCGATGCATTGTGACCCAGCCATGAAGCGATGACTACACTACGATGACCGAATGACGACCGCCACCCGCTTGACGCTGCTGCGGTGCACGCCTAAATTCGGGCGATTTTCAGCTTCCGCTTTCGAGGACACCCCATGCAGATCGGCACCCCGCTTTCTCCCAGCGCCTTGCGCGTCATGCTTCTCGGCTCCGGCGAACTGGGCAAGGAGGTAGTCATCGCCTTGCAGCGCCTCGGCGTCGAAGTCATCGCTGTCGACCGTTACGAGAATGCGCCAGCGCAGCAGGTGGCACATCGCGCCCACGTCATTCCGATGACCGACGGTGCCGCGCTGCGCCGCCTGGTCGAACAGGAAAAGCCGCACTTGATCGTGCCGGAAATCGAGGCCATCGCCACCGACATGCTGGTGCAGATCGAGGCCGAAGGCCTGGCCGAGGTCATCCCGACCGCCCGCGCCGCCAAGCTGACCATGAACCGCGA
>JAYRUZ010000178.1:0-4295 GCA_041918795.1 Azonexus sp.
AGCCACCTCGGGGCCTTGTACGAGCGCCTCGGGCTACCGGTCGAGCCGAGCGCCGAGGCCGCCCACCTGATCATCGATTGCGGCAGCTTCAAGCTGAAATGGGAGCTGCACGGCGAGTTCTCGACCTACACCTTCTTCAGCAAGCCGAACAAGCCGCCACGTAGCGGCGAAACGGCCCTCGACGTGGTGCCGGCCGAATGGCTACAGGGCATTCCCGGCCAGGTCATCAGCGCCAGCCATCTCGAACTGCTGGTCAACGGTTCGCCCAACCCGACCGAAGTCATCTGGCACCTGAGCAGCAACGCCGAAACCAACGATACCCAGATCATTTCGCAGATCGCCGGCCAGGCCGCCTGGCTGTTCACCGATTTCCGCATCCACGACGGTTTCTCGAAACTCACCGTGATCGACGAGAGCATGGGCAAGCTGCGTACCGGCCGGATCATCCAGCGTCTGCTCGAAATCGAGACCTACCGCATCATGGCCCTGCTCGCCTTCCCGGTCGCCAAGTCGGTCGGCAAGCTGCTCAACCGGGCCGAAGCCGACCTGGCCGAGCTGATCGACCGCATGGTCAGTGCCGCCAATCCGGCCGACGAGCGCGCCGTACTGGCCGATCTGACCCGGCTGGCTGCCGAAATCGAGCACTCGGTGGCCAGCACCACCTTCCGCTTCGGCGCCGCCGCCGCCTATTACCGCCTGGTCCAGCAGCGCATCGGCGAACTCAAGGAAACCCGCGTTTCCGGCTACCCGACCATCAAGGGCTTCATGGAGCGCCGTCTGGCGCCCGCCCTCAACACCTGCGCCGCCATCGCCCGCCGCCAGGAAGAACTTTCGGCCCGCATCGCCCGCACCAGCCAGCTGCTGCGCACCCGCGTCGACATGGAACTGGAACGCCAGAACCAGGAACTGCTGTCGCAGATGAACCGCCGCGCCAAGCTGCAATTGCGCCTGCAGGAAACCGTCGAAGGCCTGTCCGTCGTCGTGCTGACCTACTACGGTTCGCAACTCGTGCAATACCTGGCCAAAGGCACCAAGGAACTGCACCACCTGAACACCGACGTGGTCACTGCCATATCGATCCCCATCATCGCCGGACTGGTCGCCTGGGGAACCCGCGTGATGCGTAAAAAACTCGCCGCCGAAGAAGGCGAGGCGCACTGATTTATAATTGACGTTTTGCTTATCGGGAATCCGACCGTGGCCGCTCCGCTTTTCGAATCCACCATCACCAGCCTGCCCCTCATTTCCAAGGGCAAGGTCCGCGACATCTACGCCATCGACGACGAAAAGCTGCTCATCGTCACCACTGACCGCCTGTCTGCCTTCGACGTCATCCTGCCGGACCCGATTCCGCGCAAGGGCGAAGTGCTGACCGCCGTTGCCGACTTCTGGTTCGAGAAACTCGGCCACATCGTGCCGAACCAGCTGACCGGCGTCGATCCTGAATCCGTCGTCACGCCGAACGAGCGTGACCAGGTGCGCGGCCGTGCCGTCGTCGTCAAGCGCCTGCGTCCGCTGCCGATCGAGGCCGTCGTTCGCGGCTACGTCATTGGTTCCGGCTGGAAGGATTACCAGGCGACCGGTGCCATCTGCGGCATCGCCCTGCCGGCCGGCCTCAAGATGGCCGCCAAGTTGCCGTCGCCGATCTTCACCCCGGCCACCAAGGCCGCTGTTGGCGACCACGACGAAAACGTCTCCTTCGCCACCGCCCAGGCCAACTGCGCCGCCGACCTCTGCGGTGCACTGGCCGGAACGGGCAAAAATGGGGCCGGACTGGCCGACGAAGCCCGCCTCGCCGCCCTGCGCCTGTATGAAGAAGCCTCCGCCTACGCCAAGGGCCGCGGCATCATCATCGCCGACACCAAGTTCGAGTTCGGCATAGACCAGGCCGGCACGCTTCACCTGATCGACGAAGCCCTGACCCCGGACTCCTCGCGCTTCTGGCCGGCCGATCAGTATCAGGAAGGCAGCAATCCGCCGTCCTACGACAAGCAGTACGTACGCGACTACCTGGAAACCCTGGACTGGGGCAAGGTCGCTCCCGGCCCCAAGCTGCCGGCCGACGTCATCGCCCGCACCAGCGCCAAGTACATCGAGGCCTACGAACGCCTGACCGGCAAGACGCTGTAACTGAGCGCCCTACGCGATAGCAAGCGCCCGCTCCATGCGGGCGTTTTGCTTTTTACGAACCCGGCCAGCGAAAAACGGTCGAAGCAAGGTATCGGGCCGAAATGGAGGCTGCCATGACCCCTAGCTTTGATCGCTCCCCGCTCTCCTCACCCCTGCCGCATACGCGCAAGATCGCAGCCAACCGTCCGTTAGCCTGGCTCCGCGCCGGCTGGTCGGACCTGAGGGCCAACCCGCTGCCCTCGCTGGCTTATGGCCTGCTGTTCGCCCTGGCCGGCGACCTGATCATTCTCGCCGCCCTGGACCAGCCGCACCTCTTGACCGTGGCGATCTCCGGCTTCTTTTTGGTCGCCCCGCTGCTCGCCGCCGGCCTTTATGAGCTGAGCCGCTCCTTGGCCAAAGGCGAGCGTCTGCTCTTCATCGACTCTCTGCGCTGCTTCCGGCGCAATGGCGAATCGCTGCTCTTCTTCGGCCTGATCCTCGGGCTGATCTCGTTGTTCTGGGAGCGCGTGTCGGCCGTGGCATTTGCCCTGGTCGCCATCGACTCGCCAGCCAGCGGTGCCGTCTTCCTCAATGAAATCATCTTTTCCGGCGAGCACCTGGCCTTCACCGCCACCTGGTTCGCCGCCGGCGCCGTGCTCGCACTGCTGGTTTTTGCCGGCACCGTGATCTCGGTGCCGCTGATGCTGGATCACGACGCCGATGCGCCAACGGCGATCGCCACCAGCCTGCGCGTTTTCCTCGGCAATATCCGGCCACTGCTCGGCTGGGCCGGGCTGATCGTCGCACTCACCCTGCTCGGTTTCGCCACCTTGCTGTTCGGCCTGATCATAATCATGCCGATACTCGGCCACGCCTCGTGGCATGCCTACCGCGAGCTAGTAGAATAGGCCCCACGACAAGCCCACCAAACGGGCGGCACTGACCGCCCGTTTTTATTGCCCGACAATCATGACCAACACGACCAATCCCCTGCTCGACTTTACCGACCTGCCCCGCTTCGACCTGATTCAGCCGGAGCACGTCAAACCCGCCATCGCCCAATTGCTCGCTGACGGCCGCGCCTTGGTCGAGCGCCTGACGGCCGACAGTACGCCCGCCACCTGGACGGATTTCGCCGGTGCCTTGTCGGACGAACTGGAGGGCTTCGGCCGCGCCTGGGGCGTCGTCGGCCACCTGCATTCGGTCAATGATGTGCCGGCCTGGCGCGAGGCCTACAACGAAATGCTGCCGGAGGTGTCGCGTTTCTATACCGAACTCGGCCAGAACCTGAAGCTGTTCGACAAGTACCGTGCCCTGAAGGCCAGCCCCGAATACGCCACGCTGAATGCCGAGCAGAAAAAGATCGTCGACAACGAGATCCGCGATTTCCGTCTGGGCGGCGCCGAACTGCCGGAGGATCAGAAGCCGCGCTTCCAGGCGATCATGGAAGAACTGTCGCAACTGGCAGCCAAGTTCTCCGAAAACCTGCTCGACGCGACCAACGCCTTTGCCGAAGTCGTTACCGACGAAGCCCAACTCGCCGGCCTGCCCGACTACGCCAAGGAGGCCGCCCGCGAAGTCGCCCAGAAGGCCGGCATCGATGGCTGGAAGTTCACGCTGCACGCCCCGTCCTACGGCCCGGTCATGCAATATGCCGACAACCGCGAGCTGCGCGCCCGCATGTACCGCGCCTACGCGACCCGCGCCGCCGAGATCGACAACGGCTATTCCAAGCCGGAGTGGGACAACGGTCCGCTGATGAAGCGCATCCTCGAATTGCGCGAGGAAGATGCCAGGATGCTCGGCTTCGCCAATTTCGCCGAAGTGTCCTTGCTGCCCAAGATGGCCGATACGCCGATGCAGGTACTTGCCTTCCTGCGCGACATGGCGAAGAAGGCCAAGCCCTTCGCCGAAAAGGACATGGCCGAACTGCTCGCTTTCGCCAGGGATGAGCTGGGCATCGCCGATTTCCAGCCCTGGGACGCGGCCTATGTTTCCGAGAAGCTGCAACAGGCCCGCTATGCCTTCTCGGCGCAGGAAGTGAAGCAGTACTTCATCGAGCCCAAGGTCGTCGGTGGTCTGTTCAAGGTCATCGAAAGCCTGTTCGGCCTGCAGGTGAAGCCCGATACCGCCCCGGTCTGGCACGAGGACGTGCGTTTCTACCGCATCGAAACGCCGGCCGGCGA
>JAYRUZ010000179.1:0-4266 GCA_041918795.1 Azonexus sp.
ACCTTGTGGTGTTCGCCGAGATCGAAGGCGGCCGGGCAGACGAGGTTGCCGACGTTCTCGATCAGGAACAGCGATTCGTCCTTCGGCTGCAGGCGCTGCATGGCGTGGCCGACCATGTGGCCGTCGAGGTGGCAGCCCTTGCCGGTGTTGATCTGGATGGCCGGCACGCCGGTGGCGCGGATGCGCTCGGCGTCGTTGGCGGTCTGCTGGTCGCCCTCGACGACGTTGATGGCGACCTTGTCCTTCAACAACTCGATGGTCTTGCACAGCAGCGTGGTCTTGCCGGAGCCGGGGCTGGAGACGAGGTTCAGCGCGAAGATGCCGCGCTCGTCGAACCAGCTGCGGTTGGCATTGGCGTAGGTGTTGTTCTTGGCCAGGATGTCCTGCTCGATCTGCACCATGCGCGCCTGGCTCATGCCCGGCACGTGGGCGCGGGCCGGGCCGGCGCCGTAGTCGAGATCGCCGCCGACGGCGTGCTCGTGGTGATGATCGTGTTCGTGGCCATGCGCATGGTCGTGCGGATGGCTGTGCGTGCTGCCGTCGGCATGAACATGGTCGTGGCTGTGACCGTGCACATGCGCATGTTCGCCCTGATGCACGTGCTCATGGACGTGCGTCGTACCGTCGGCGTGCGTGTGCGGATGCTGGTGCGCCCCGGCCAGCGCCGCGCCGTCGTGGCTATGCTCGTGCTCGTGATGATGATCGTGGCTATGCGCATGCACCGTGCCATCGGCGTGCACATGGGCGTGCTCATGCGCCCCACCTTCGATCTTCGTTTCCCCTGCTCCGCAGCCGCAAACCGTACACATGGTGTTGTCTCCCGATTATTCGATTTCGATTTCCTTGACCCGCATTTCGGTGCCACCGGTGGGCTGCACCTGATAACTGCCGCAGGTCGGGCAGGCGCCGTACAGTTCGCCGACCGGCACCGTCGCCGCGCATTGCATGCACCAGCCGCTGCCCGGCACGTCGACAATCTCCAGCCGCGCCCCGTCGGCGATGCCGCCTTTGCTGACGACATCGAAACAGAAGCGCAGCGCCTCCGGCTCGACCGACGACAGTTGGCCGATTTCCAGCACCACCAGCTTGACCCGTTGCGCATTCTCGCGCTTCGCGGTGTCTTCCACCAGCTGGATCACACCTTCGGCCAAAGACATTTCATGCATGTTTCAATCCACTTCCAATTCGTAGGGCAGACAAGGGTCGAGCGCCAGGATGGCTTGCTCGATACCCTGCCGGGCCGCCTCGCCATCGGCGAACGTCCGCTCGGCCAGCAAGGCGGCGAGCGGCGCGGCATCGGCGAAGAAACCGTCGGTCGGCGCCTGCACCCGGTAATTTGCCACCAAACCCTCCACCACGTGTATGGCATGGGTCAAAACTCCGCGCGCCGTCAGCACCTGACCGACACCCCAACCCTGGTCGCCGGCATGGGCCATCGGATAGGCCGCCCGCCCGGCCAGCGCCTCGACGGCGCGCTCGACGTCGGCCAGACGCGCCCGATAGGTCGCCGCCACGCAGGACGGCCCTCGCAGCGGTGGCATATGGTCCGCCTCGCCGCGCCAGTAATCGAGCCAGCCGGCGACATCGAAGCCACTGACCGGCATCGGCGCACTGCTGCGGTGCACGAGCCGATCAAGGCATTTTTCGGCGAGCGGCCGCAAGGTCTGCTCGAGCAAGCTTTGCGCCGAGGCAACACCTTCATCGCCCTGGCGTTTGGCCCGCCACTCGATGAAGGCATCCTTTTCCTGCGGCAGACCGAGCGCGATCGGCCAGTCGAGCAGCAGGCGCCACAGGTTTTCGTGCAGGAATTCGAGCCACAGGGCCCGGTCGTCACCCGGCAAGGGCACCTCGCCGCGCGCCGCGGCAACGGCACAGCGGGCGGCAGTACGCTGGGCCTCGGCGCACAGGGTGTACAGATAAGGTACGGTCTTCACGACGGCATCGGGCAACTGGCCGATGAACAGGCGACTGACGGCCGGCCGGCGCAATTCGACGCTCAGTTTGTCGACCCGCCCGTCGGTCCAGCTGGCGCGGACAGTCAGGATACCGGCCGAATTCACCCCCGCAATCCCAGGAAGGCACGGCGGTTGCGCGGCGCTTCGGCATACACGGCCGGCGCCGCGATGGGCGCCGCAAACAGGGCTTCGATGACAGCCAGCGCCGTCAACCTGGCCTGCTCGTGCGACGTCAGTTCAACCGCCGGCGAAAACAGGGAGCAGAGGTGGTAAGTACCGAGTCGATCTTCGTGCGCCACGGTGAATTCGTAATTGCCGGAAGGAAAACGCCAATCATACTTGCTGCAAGCGGCCAACTGCGGCCATGTAGCGGGCTCGCCCGGCAGGCAGAGCAGATTGATCGCCCACGGCGCGATCATCACGCCGATCCAGTGACCCTCGTCGCTACGGCGAAAGCCGACCGCCTCGACGCGCAGCGCCGGATTGCAGATCGGCAAGCCCGCCATGCGCGTTACCGCAATTTCGCCAATCACGCTTTCCAGCTGAGCTGACGGATTGTCCGCCCACACCCTCATGCGCCGAGCACCATGAACTTGTGCTTGGGCGCATCGCAACCCGGGCAACACCAGTCGCCCGGCAATTCGGCAAAGGCGACGCCCGGCGGAATGCCGCGCACGTCGTCACCCACCGTCGGGTCATAGACCCACCAGCAGATGCCGCATTCGAGCTTGTCGTCCGGCTTGACGTCGAGGAAGGAGCCTTCGAAACGCATGGCGTGAAACTACAGCGGCTCGGCCATCATGTCGAGGTATTCGCGCAGGCGCTCGACGGAATCGGCGAAATCCTCGTCCGAGGCCAGCACCACGTCCGGCATGGCGACGACCTCGATGGAGTTGAGGATCAGCGCATCCATCGAGTTGAAGTACTGGACCCACCACACATCGTGCAGACGCGTACTGGTGATGCGGCAATTGCCGTAGCCGCGCGACAGGATGGACACCTCGCGGTGGCCAAGCCAGCCGTACAGGGTGTAGAGGTCGGCATCGCTGACCGGCAGCAGGGTCAGGTTGATCACGTGCGCCGACTGGCCGGGCTGGTAAGCGGCGGCCTGCTGGCGGATTTCCTCGACCAGCGCCTGGGCGTTCATGCAACCGGCCGGGTATTCGGGCGGCTGCAGGCCGCTGGTCGCGGTACGGCGCATCGATTCGACCAGCACCGCCGGAACCGGGCCGGTTTCCAGGCGGTCGATCAGGAAGCGGCCGTCCTCGCCGACCTGCAGCACGCGCCAGACGCCGGCAAAGGCGCTTTCCTGCACGCGCCAGTGCTCCGGCGCGGTGGTGAAGGCGCTGACTTCGCCGAAACCGAGCGACTGGTTGATCACCTCGCGCACTTCCGGATCGAGGGTGAGCAGGTCGAATTGCGCGCCGCCGGCGAAACCCAGTTTTTCAGCCTGATCGATGAAATCAGCCAGCAAGGTCGCGGCACGCGCCACCGATTCGGCCGAAGTCCCTTCCGGCAGACGCGGCTGGTGGAAGGTTTCCATGCCCTTGGGCATGGGCAGGTAGTCCGGGGCTTCCTCGCCTTGCGAGCCGGGGCCCATGGCGACGACGGAAATCGGGAAGGGACGCAGGCTGGCGGGGTTCATGCGCAGGCTCCTTGAGACGTGGCGGTGCGGACGGGAATTCCAATGGGTTTGGGCTGGGCCGGGCCGTTGAGCAGGCGAGCGACTTCGGCCTGATATTCGCTCCAATCGCGAATGCCTTGCAGCACGCCGACGAATTCGCCATCGCGCAGGAAGACGACGGCCGGCGCACGCGCCACGCCATAGCGGGCAAGCAGGTCGGCGGCCAATTCGGCGCCAGCGACGCAACGGGCGATGCTGTCGCCCAGCGGCTTTAGCGCCTCGGGCAGGATGACGCAGGCGTCGAGCACTTCGAGGTTGCGCTGCGGGTCGTCGGTGAGCAGCAGCGCGGCCAAACCGGACGGAAAAGCGTCACTCCCACGGTGCACACGCGAAAAACCGTGTTTTTGCTCCATGCGGCCAATGGCCGTTTCCAGGCGTTCGAGCGAGGTCGGGCCGGCTTTGAGTTCGAGGCTCATGATTGTGGGGTCCTCAGGAATTCGGGGAGTTGGGGTTCGCGATCAAGATCGGCGAAGAAAGCTGAAAAATCGGTTTCACCGCCGTGGGCGGCGGTCAGCGCATCAAGTGCTGCATTGATCGCCGCGGCACGCTCAGCCTCGATCACTTCGCGCGCCGCATCGAGAAAGGTCAGCAGCCAGGTACCGGCCGGCTGTGGGCCGACCAGCGACA
>JAYRUZ010000180.1:0-4252 GCA_041918795.1 Azonexus sp.
GTGGTGTGGAGCTGGCTGGCGCTCTACATCACCGACCTGGCGCCCTACGTGATCGAAGCGCTGGAGCAGGTCGAGTTTTCCATCGGCACCCAGCACGTCGATCTGTGGATGATCCTGCGCGGCGTCGCCACCGTTTTCCTGACCGTGGTCTTCGCGCTGTGGATCGCCGGCGTCATCGAGCGGCGCCTGATGCGCGTCGCGTCGATCGATGGCAACCTGCGTATCGTCGGCATCCGGGTGACCAAGGCGGTGCTGACCGTGCTCGCCATCGTCATCAGCCTGTCGCTGGTCGGCATCGACATGACCGCGCTGTCGGTGTTCACCGGGGCGCTCGGCGTCGGTCTCGGCTTCGGCTTGCAGAAGATCGCCAGCAACTACGTTTCCGGCTTCATCATCCTGCTCGACCGCTCGATCCGCATCGGCAACATCGTGCAGGTCGGGGCGGAAACCGGCGAGGTGACGCAGATCACGACGCGCTACACGGTACTGAAGCATCCGGGCGGTACCGAGTACATCGTGCCGAACGAGACGCTGATCGGCAGCACGGTGCAGAACCAGACCTATTCCGACCGCAAGATGCGCCTGGCCACCACCATCGGCGTCGCCTACGACACCGATCTCGATCTGGCTTGCCGGGTCATGGCCGAAGTGGCCACGGCCCAGCCGCGCGTTCTGCCCGAGCCGCCGCCCAAGGTCTTCCTGACGCAGTTCGCCGACAGCAGCATCAATCTGGAGCTGGGTTTCTGGATCGACGATCCGGAAGGCGGCAAGGGTAACGTCATCTCTGACATCAACTTCGCGTTGTGGCATGCCTTCCGCGAGAACGGCATCGAGATTCCCTTCCCGCAGCGCGAAGTGCGCCTGCTGGGCGGATCGATTCCCGGCTGATTTTTGCCCTTTTTGGCCAGTGCACCGCAGCAGTTGCCTGCTGCGGCTGGTTTGGCACCGGCGCTCAGAAAGCCAGCGGCTTGCTGAGGAATTCCTCGAGTTCGCTGGCCGGCAGCGGGTGGCAGAAGTAATAGCCCTGCATGTTGCCGCAGCCGAGTTGAGCCAGGGCGGTCAGTTGTTCCTCGTTCTCGATGCCTTCGGCCGTGACGCGCAGGCCGAAGCTGTCGGCGATGCCGAGGATGGCGTGGATGATCGCCGTCGAGTTGTTGGTCGTGTGCAGGTCGCGCACGAAGGACTGGTCGATCTTCAGGCTGCTGACCGACAGGCGGCGCAGGTAGTTGAGCGAGGAGTAGCGCGTGCCGAAATCGTCGATCGAGATGTGCATGCCGGTGCGGCGGAGCTGGCGCACCTTGGCCATGATGCTCTCGGCGTCGTTCATCAGCAGGCTTTCGGTGATCTCCAGCTCGAACAGCTCGGGCGGAATGGCGTATTGCCGCATCGGCAGCGTGACGCGCTCGAACAGGTCGTTGCGCTCGAATTCGCTGGGTGACAGGTTGATGCCCATTTTCAGGTCGCCGTGGCCGAGTTCGCGCAGGCGGGCGAGATAGCGGCAGCTTTCCTGCAGCACCCAGTCGCTGACGCCGGTGATCATGCCGCATTCCTCGGCCAGCGGGATGAAGCTGTCCGGCTTGATCAGGCCGTGCGCCGGATGGTGCCAGCGGATCAGCGCTTCCATGCCGACGATACGCTTCTTGGCCAGATTGATCTGCGGCTGGAAATAGAGCTCGAACTGGTCGCCATCGGTCAGCGCCTGGTGCAGGTCGTGCTCCAGCGAGAGGCGGGCGACGTGGTGCGTATTCATGCTCGGCTTGAATTCGATGAAGCCGTTCTTGCCGTGGTCCTTGGCCTGGTACATGGCGATGTCGGAATTGCGGATCAGCGCATCCGGCGTGTCGCCGTCGTCCGGGAAGATGGCCAGGCCGATGCTGGCGGTGGCGACGAAATTGCGCCCGCCGACCAGGAAAGGACGTTTCAGCTCGTCGAGCATCTTGCGGGCGATGGTCGTCACGTCGTTGGTCGAATTGATGTCCGGCAGCAGCACGGTGAATTCGTCGCCGCCCTGGCGCGCCAGCGTGTCACCGGAGCGCAGGCAGTGGCGCATGCGCTGGGCGAATTCCTTGAGCAACTGGTCGCCCTCGGCGTGGCCGAAGGTGTCGTTGATCAGCTTGAAGCGGTCGAGGTCGATGAACATCACGCCGATCCGCTGGTTGCGCCGCTTGGCCTGGGAAATGGCCAGCTCCAGGCGGTCCTGGAAAAGCGTGCGGTTGGGCAGGCCGGTCAGCAGGTCGTGGAAGGCCTGGTAGGCGATGGTCTCCTCGGCTCGCTTGCGTTCGGTGATGTCGCGGGCGACGCCGGCGGTGCCCATGAACTGCTTGGGCACGCTGTCCGATTCATTGCCGTAGATGCCTTGCGAACTGAGGATGGCGACCACCATGCGATTGTCGAAATGGCGCACACCGGTCAGCTTGTGGCACAGGCGAACCTCGAAATTGTTCGTTGCCCGGTCGCCGATGCGCCGCTCGTTGAAGGCATAGCGTGCCTTTTCCTGGTCGTCTTCATGGACGATGGTCGTGTAGTGCTGACCGATCAGTTCGTCGCGGGTATAGCCGAGCAGGGTCTCGACGCGGTTGTTGACGAAGAGGAAGCGGCCTTCGCCGTCGAGCGTGTAGATCAGGTCGGGCGACTGGTCGACGAGGAAGCGGTGCAGGCGTTCCGAGCGTTCCAGTTGGGCCGTCATCACGGCGTGCTCGCGCTCCAGGCGACGGCGGCGCACGGCGCGCTCGACCGCCTGGATCAGGTCGTCCGGGTCGCTGTGCTTGCGGATGAATTCGAAGGCGCCCTGGCGCAGCGCGTGGATGGCCGAGTCGATCGACTCGTCGGCGCTGAAGATGATGACCGAGGTCGGGATCAGGTTGCGGCTCAGCCATTCCATGATCTCGATGCCGCCGATGTCGGGCAGGCGCAGGTCGAGCACGACGACATCGATGTCGCGCCGGTCGAGCCGTTTCAGGGCCTCGGCGCCGTTGGCACATTCGTCGATCCGGCGGTTTTCGGCGGCGAGCAGCAGGCGGTAGGCGCTGCGGAAGCGGGGCTCGTCATCGACGATCAGGATGCGTATCTCGCCGATATCGTCTGCGATCATGTCAAAGCCCTCGATTTCTGAAAGTGCAGTCATCGTTCCTCCGAAGCCTCAGCGAAGTATCGTCCCGGTGTTTTCGACCGAGGGTTCTTGGTTGTCCGCCAGGTATTTGGGCAGCAGCAAGGCGATGCTGGTGCCCAGGCCGAGCTGGCTGCGGCAGGTGATCGGTATCGACTGCTGACGGGCCAGTTCGCCGACGATGGACAGGCCGAGACCGCGGTTGCCTGCCGGTTGGGCCTCGCGCGGCCGGTGGATGGAGCGCATCGCTTCATCGCTCATGCCCGGTCCGTTGTCGTCCAGGCGCAACTGGATGTAGAAGGTGCCGTTGTGCACGACGTTGTCGGTCAGCGTAATCTTGATCTGCTGTCCTTCGCTCAGCGCCTCCGAGGCGTTCTTCCACAGGTTCAGCACGATCTGCTTCAGGCTGTCGCGCGTGCAGGTGACGTTCTGCGGCTGATTGGGCAGCGCCAGATCGACGCGCAGCCCCTTGGCATTGAACAGCGGCTCGCCGTAGAGCAGCATCAGTTCGCGCAGCAGGTCGCAGACATTCAAGCTTTCGCCGGTCGGCGTTTCGCTGGGAATCTCGCTCATCTTGCCGACGATTTCGGCGACGCGGTCGATTTCCTCGGTGAGGATTTCGAGTTCCTGGCGGATCTCGGTTTCGGCCGGCAGCTTGCGATCGAGAATCTTCAGGTAGCTCTTGATGATGCCGAGCGGATTGCGCGCTTCGTGGATGACTCGCCGGGCCTGGCGGTTGAAGTGGGTGGAGGCGTCGTCGCGCGCCTTCTGTCGGAAAACGCGGGCTTCGTTCAGTGTTTCCAGGCTGATTGCCGCGATCCGCCCGAAATTGAGCAGCCAGGGCAGGCGGCGGGAGAGGCGGCTATACTGGTTGGCGCTCAGGCCGCAAATCATCACGCCGTAGGTCCGGTTGCGCGACAGCATCGGTATGCACAGGATGCCTTCGCTGCCGAGGGCGCGGGCGAATTGCAGGTCGATCAGCGAGCGTTCCTGCTCGTCAGTCGGGGCGGTGTAGGACGACAGAATCTCCCGCTGGCGGGCGCTGGCGGCAGCCATGCAGCGCTGCGCTTCACGGGCGATGCCGACCTGGCCGAACAGCGCCGGTTGGCCGCCGACACAGGCTCCGCTCAGTTTGCCCTTGCCGTC